>NZ_QSNX01000002.1:0-541 GCF_009498575.1 Rahnella sp. RcJ3 | reverse complement strand
TGGCGAAATGGAAAATGTGAAGGTAAACAAACCGACATTACTAACTGACGGTTGTATCTAATCCTGGGGGCAGGTCAAATCCCCAGAATAGTGGGGCTAAGGGGAAGAGGTTAAAAAATAGAGAGGAGTTTCAGGAAATTGAGACGAAAAAAAACCCCTCGCTTTCGCGAAGGGTTTAAATATGGCAGGGGCGGAGAGACTCGAACTCGCGACACCCGGTTTTGGAGACCGGTGCTCTACCAACTGAGCTACGCCCCTAAATTACGCTTACTATTATGCCTGCTAATTTAGCAGGCATAATTTTTAATAATTGGCGGAACGGACGGGGCTCGAACCCGCGACCCCCTGCGTGACAGGCAGGTATTCTAACCAACTGAACTACCGCTCCACCGGTTCTTTCACACGTATCAGCAATCGTCTGATACCTGTTTGTTCCTGTTATTTTCCTTGTCAGGGGAAAAGGAACTAATTTGATGCCTGGCAGTTCCCTACTCTCGCATGGGGAGACCCCACACTACCATCGGCGCTACGGCGTTTCACT
>NZ_QSNX01000019.1:0-78129 GCF_009498575.1 Rahnella sp. RcJ3 | reverse complement strand
GGTCCATGATGAGCATGAACCCTTTTTACACGAGCCACCGGATCGGTCAACTGATCCTTAAACGATCGGCATTAGGCATGCCGGGGTTTTTTATTGTCTGTAACATGGCGATTAACGCCTGGAGATTTGGTCGAAAATTCCGTCTGTCGCAAAATGGTCTTTCTGCGCCTGAGCCCAGGTACCTGCAACCTGATCAATGGTGAACAGTTTCAGTTTCGGGAATTCAGCCGCGAATTTCTTCTCAACTTCCGGATCACGCGGACGGTAATAATTTTCTGCCGCGATAGTCTGGCCTTCCGGCGAGTACAGGTATTTCAGGTAAGCATCCGCCACTGTACGGGTATCACGCTTATCCACGACTTTATCAACCACAGAAACCGTTGGCTCCGCCAGGATCGATTCGCTTGGCGTGACGATTTCGAACTTATCTTTGCCGACTTCTTTTGTTGCCAGCAATGCCTCGTTTTCCCAGGCAATCAGCACATCACCGATACCACGTTCAACGAAAGTATTGGTCGCGCCACGTGCACCGGAGTCCAGCACTTCGACGTTTTTATACAATGCTTTCACGAAATCCTGAGCCTTCGCTTTGTCATTGTTGTTGTGATGCAACGCGTAACCCCAGGCTGCCAGATAGTTCCAGCGTGCGCCGCCAGACGTTTTAGGGTTCGGCGTAATCACCGATACACCCGGTTTGATCAAATCATTCCAGTCATGAATTTGTTTCGGGTTGCCTTTGCGCACCAGGAACACAATGGTGGACGTGTAAGGCGCAGAGTTGTCCGGCAGGCGGGTGATCCAGTTTTTATCGATACGGCCGCGTTCTGCAATAGCATCAACGTCATAAGCCAGCGCCAGTGTTACCACATCCGCTTCAATGCCATTAATTACTGACGTAGCCTGTTTGCCTGAGCCACCATGCGACTGGCGTACGGTGACGGTATCACCGGTTTTGCCCTGCCAGTATTTACTGAATGCCTTGTTATATTGTTCATAGAATTCGCGGGTTGGATCGTATGACACGTTCAGAATCTGAATATCTTTGGCAATTGCTCCGGTTGCCACCAACAGCAATCCCAAACCTGCAGCCCATTTACGCATCGTACTCTCCCGAAATAGTTTCTATGGATTTCATTTATTTGTTCGTTAAAGAGAGCGTGCCAGATAAAAACGAAACACATAAAGAATAAAAGGTTTTTTTCTATTACTTTATGGAATAAACAAAAAGAGTGGCGAAAAAAAACCTCCCGCAAAGGAGGTTCTTTTAAACACGCAATAAGCTGAATCAGAAAAGTTTTTTCGCCGTGTCGTACCAGTCTTCTTTAAATTTGCTTTTCTTGTTCTCTGGCGCGATACAAATTGAGATGAGTTCGTGAACCATTTTCTCGTTTTCAACACCCACGCAGAAACCGCCCTGAGAATAGTCACGATCTTCTTCCAGCAACAGGTCAACAGCATACGCACCCATGCGGGAAGCCAGAATACGGTCATAAGCGACAGGTGCGCCGCCACGCTGAATATGACCTAATACCGTGCCACGCGTTTCACGACAGGTTTCTTTCTCGATGTATTTAGCCAGTTCTTCAATGTCATCTAACTTCTCGGTGATGGCAACGATGGCATGTTTTTTGCCTTTCGCGATACCGGCTTTGATTTCAGCAACCAGATCATCACGTTTGAATTCAACTTCAGGGATAGCGATAAATTCGCAACCCCCGGCAATCGCTGCTGCTAAGGTCAAATCACCGCAATAACGGCCCATCACCTCAACAATAGAGATACGCTGGTGTGAAGAGGAGGTATCACGTAAACGGTCAATGGCTTCAACCACTGTACCCAGCGCCGTGAAGAAACCGATAGTGTAGTCAGTGCCCGCAACGTCGTTATCGATTGTGCCTGGCAGGCCGATGCAACGGATGCCACCTTCTTTGGTCAGCAGGTCTGCACCGGCATATGAACCGTCACCGCCGATAACCACAAGGCCATCGATACCACGGTCTTTCATATTCTGCAGCGCAACTTTACGCATTTCTGGATCACGGAATTCCGGGAAACGTGCTGAACCCAGGAAAGTACCGCCACGGTTGATCATATCGGAGACGCTGTAGCGATCCAGTTTGCGCATGCGGTTTTCATACATGCCGAGGTAGCCATCTTCAATACCGTAGACTTCCAAATCTGCAGATAAAGCGGCGCGGACAACGCCACGGATCGCAGCATTCATGCCTGGGGCATCGCCACCACTTGTCAGTACACCAATTTTTTTGATCATGACTACCTCTGAACTTGTAGATGCAATTTCTTAAGAATCTTGAGCCAGCCTGTTGGGCGAATTTTTTTTATGCAGCCAAAAGGGCTTATTAGCGTTTGAGCCTATAGTATAACAAAACACCGGTGCTGAATTGATTCAAGTCAGCAAGAATACGCATACACCGCTCGGTACATCGCAATTTACTGATTCATACGGCTTTTACAAGATATTTCCAGTTCGTTACGATCACATTTCCACCTTGTTAATTTCCTGTTCTGCAAATCCAACCCAAATTGAGGACAAAAAAAACCCCACCTTTCGATGGGGGAAGACAGGGATGGTGTCTATGGCAAGGAAAAACAGGGATCTTACTCGGTCGTGCTGGTACTACTCGTCTTCTGGGCAGAAGAGGGCTGTAATCCAGATAACTGCATTTGCATCTGTTTCATGCGCTGCTCATGTTTCTGGTTCAATACATCTTTTTGCTCAGGGGTCAGCAGATTAAACATCTGGTTGCGGATGCGGGCCATTTCGACCTGACGATCCACCTGCTCCTGAGCCATTAATTCAGCTTGTGCTCGCACGGCGGCCTGATCAAACTTTTCGGCGGTAACCAGCCTGTGCATCGTTTCTATCTGTTCTACATTTACATGGGGTAGATCTTTACGAGCCTGGTGCATCAGGTCACGCATTTGCTGGCGCTGTTGCTCAGTAAGATTTACACCATCAAACATGGTGTTGCGTTCCTGAGGCTTATCCAACATCGTGCTATCATGTTCTGCTGGCATCGCCGACACTGGTTTCGCACCATCTGCTAAAACGACACCTGAACTCAGCGTCAGAAGCGTGGCCAAACCGAATGAAGCTGCCTTAAACATCACATACCCCTAAAGTCTTTATCGCTTCATCGCGAATCATTGAAAAGCAGTCTAAACCTGCTGCTGCAAACAAGCGTCAGTGCTTGTAAAAGTACGTAAAGTCATGGAATAGCGGCAATTGATGACGTATTTTGCGTCTAGAGGTAAATACAATGAATAAAATTTTGTTAGTTGATGACGACCGTGAACTGACTTCACTTTTGAAAGAATTGCTCGAAATGGAAGGCTTTAATGTTGTAGTGGCTTACGACGGTGAGCAGGCATTAGAGAAAATCGATAATACCATCGATCTTCTGTTACTTGACGTGATGATGCCGAAGAAAAACGGCATTGAAACCCTTAAAGAATTACGCCAGCGCCATCAGACGCCAGTGATTATGTTAACTGCGCGTGGCAGTGAATTAGACCGTGTCCTCGGCCTCGAACTGGGTGCCGATGACTATCTGCCAAAACCGTTTAACGACCGTGAGCTCGTGGCACGTATCCGGGCCATGTTGCGGCGTTCTAACTGGAGCGAACAGCAGCAAACCAATGAGAACAACGGTTCACCGACGCTTGAAGTCGATGGCTTACAACTGAACCCCGGCCGTCAGGAAGCCAGCTTTAACGGTGAAGCGCTGGATTTAACCGGCACTGAATTCACCCTGTTGTACTTACTGGCAAAACATCTCGGACAGGTCGTTTCCCGCGAACATCTGAGTCAGGAAGTGCTGGGTAAACGTCTGACGCCGTTTGACCGTGCTATTGATATGCACATCTCGAATTTACGCCGTAAATTACCCGATCGTCAGGACGGACATCCATGGTTTAAAACCCTGCGTGGACGCGGTTATCTGATGGTTTCTGCTTCATGATAAACAGTCTTACGGCACGTATTTTTGCCATTTTCTGGTTCACATTAGCCTTAGTGCTGATGCTGGTATTAATGGTGCCGAAACTCGATTCACGCCAGATTACGCCGTTGCTTGATAACGAGCAGCGGCAAGGCCTGATGATTGAACAACACGTTGAAGCTGAACTGGCGACCGATCCTGCCAATGACCTGATGTGGTGGCGCCGGTTGTTCCGTGCCATCGACAAATGGGCACCGCCGGGTCAACGCTTGTTGCTGGTGACCAGCGAAGGGCGCGTTATTGGCGCTCAGCGCAATGAAATGCAGATCGTACGTAACTTTATCGGCCAGTCGGATAACTCAGATCGTCCAAAGAAGAAAAAATATGGTCGCGTCGAAATGGTGGGGCCTTTCTCCGTTCGTGATGGCGAAGACAACTACCAGCTTTACCTGATGCGCCCCGCCAGCAGTTCTCAGTCTGATTTTATCAACCTGATGTTCGACCGTCCGCTATTGCTGCTAATCGTCACCATGCTGATCAGCGCCCCGCTGTTGCTCTGGCTGGCGTGGAGCCTGGCAAAACCTGCACGTAAGCTGAAAAACGCCGCAGACGACGTTGCACGCGGCAATCTCAAGCAGCATCCGGAACTCGAAGCCGGACCGCAGGAATTCCTTGCGACAGGTGCCAGTTTCAACCAGATGGTCAGCGCACTCGAACGAATGGTAACAGCACAGCAACGGCTGATTTCGGATATCTCACACGAGCTACGTACCCCACTGACGCGCCTGCAACTGGCCACCGCGTTGATGAGACGTCGTCATGGTGAGGGTAAAGAGCTGCAACGTATCGAAAATGAGGCTCAGCGCCTTGATGGCATGATCAATGACCTGCTGGTGTTATCACGCAGCCAGCATAAAAATGAATTATCGCGCGAAACCCTGAAGGCCAGTGAATTGTGGGCGGGTGTGATTGATGATGCACAGTTTGAAGCCGAACAGATGGGTAAAACCCTTGAGGTCACGTCGCCACCTGGCCCGTGGAAACTGATCGGTAATGCTGCGGCTCTCGACAGTGCGCTGGAAAACATCGTCCGTAACGCCCTGCGTTATTCGCATCATCACATTGTCCTGAACTTCGCCCACGACAGTGAAGGGATCACTATCACCGTTGATGACGATGGCCCTGGTGTGAGTGAAGAAGATCGTGAACAGATTTTCCGTCCGTTCTACCGCACTGATGAAGCGCGTGATCGGGAATCCGGCGGCACCGGCCTTGGGCTGGCGATCGTGGATACCGCGGTTCAGCAGCACAGAGGCAAGGTAAAAGCCGAAGACAGCCCGCTGGGCGGCCTTCGTTTGATTATCTGGCTGCCGCTGCACCAGCGTTAAGATTCTGCTATTCTGCGTCCCTCTATCAGGGGGACGCATGCTTAACATTGTTTTATTTGAACCAGAAATCCCGCCCAACACCGGCAACATTATCCGCCTGTGTGCCAACACCGGATGTCAGCTTCACCTCATCGAACCTTTGGGCTTTGGCTGGGACGATAAACGTCTGCGCCGTGCCGGGCTCGATTACCATGAATTCGCCCATATAAAGCATCACGCTAATTATGACGCTTTCCTCAGCAGCGAAAATCCACAACGTCTTTTTGCCCTGACGACCAAAGGCACGCCAGCGCACAGCGCCGTGAGCTATCAGGATAATGATTTCCTGCTGTTTGGCCCTGAAACTCGCGGCTTACCGGCGTCTATTCTGGATAATCTGCCCGCACAGCAGAAAATTCGCATTCCTATGCGCGCAGAAAGTCGCAGCATGAACTTGTCGAATGCTGTTTCTGTGGTGGTTTATGAAGCCTGGCGTCAACTGGGATATCCGGGCGCATTGCTGAAAGAATAGCGGAATGGAAGTGAAGAAGATGGCATGCAGATTCATGCCATCTGAAAACCCGTCAGATACCGTCGCCGAATTCAAAACCCTGCGCAATACCGTTGAAATGCTGATCCATATCCATGGAAGGACGCTCGCTTTCCGGACGCCCGACAATTCGCGCCGGAACGCCTGCAGCCGTGGTGTGCGGAGGAACTGATTGCAACACGACTGAGCCCGCACCGATTTTCGCACCAGCACCCACTTCAATATTGCCGAGGATTTTCGCACCGGCACCAATCATGACGCCTTCACGGATTTTAGGGTGGCGGTCACCGCAGGTTTTTCCTGTACCACCAAGCGTCACAGATTGCAGAATCGATACGTCATTCTCAACCACGGCCGTTTCACCGATGACAATCCCGGTGGCGTGGTCAAACATGATGCCGCAGCCAATACGCGCCGCCGGGTGAATATCTACGCCGAATGACACTGAAATCTGATTTTGGAAATAAATCGCCAGCGCTTTACGATCCTGCTTCCACAGCCAGTTACCGATACGGTATGCCTGCAGCGCGTGGAATCCTTTCAGATAGAGTAACGGGGTGGAATATTTGTCGACTGCCGCATCACGCTGATGCACAGCCAGAATGTCACGGGCAGCAGAGAGGATCATTTGTTCGTCGTTGCGATAGGCTTCTTCGACAACTTCACGGATCGCCATCGCAGGCATAATCGGATTGCCCAACTTGTTGGCCAGAATGTAGCTCAACGCGCCGCCCAGCGTTTCATGTTTTAGCAACGTCGCATGGAAAAAACTGGCCAGCATCGGTTCACAATCAGCCAGCGCTCTCGCCTCTGATTTAATGTTATTCCAGACCAGTTCTAATTCTTCTAGCGACATCACTTTTCCTTACGACTTTGCAAGTTCGGGTAATAAAAAGCCGCCCTGTCGGGAATACCAACAAGGTGGCTATTCTGCAGATGCCTTTCAGTGGCTGTGTTTTTCATCCTTGCTCGCACGGGCAAGCAAACTGATCGCCGCTTCACGCGCATCTTTACCGCAGTACAAGACCTGGTAAATCTGTTCAGTGATTGGCATTTCAACGTTATTACGCTGCGCCAGAGCCCGTACTTCTTTCGTATTGCGATAGCCTTCAACAACCTGACCGATGGTGTCCTGAGCAGTCTGAACATCCTTGCCTTGCCCCAGCATAATGCCAAAGCGACGGTTACGGGACTGGTTATCTGTGCAGGTTAACACCAAATCACCCAAGCCTGCCATGCCCATAAATGTGGCCGGATCAGCGCCTAAAGCGGAACCCAGGCGGGTCATTTCAGCCAGACCACGGGTAATCAGCGCGGTTCTTGCATTAGCCCCAAAGCCGATACCATCGGACATTCCGGCACCAATCGCGATAACGTTTTTGATCGCACCGCCCAACTGAACCCCGATAAAATCGGGATTGCTGTAAACACGGAAGCTTTTGCCACAGTGCAGCAATTGCTGCAGATCTTCGGCAAAACTGGCATCAGTGGCGGCCAGTGAGATTGCCGTTGGCATACCTGCCGCCAGTTCTTTGGCGAATGTCGGCCCGGAAACCACCGCTAACGGAATGGCATCACCGAGTTCTTCGCGTGCGACATCCTGCAACAGACGGCCGGTTTCTGCTTCCAGCCCTTTCGTCGCCCATACCACACGCGCATCAGGGCGCAAATGGGGTTTCAGCTGACGCAAAACGTCACCAAATACATGGCTGGGTACCACAACCAGCACATTACGGCTGGCCGCTAACGCGACAGACAGATTGGTTTCGAGCAACAGATTATCGGGGAACGGAACATCAGGAAGGAATTCCTGATTACAACGGGCACGTTGTAATGCGTTGATGTGGTCGGGATTATGTCCCCACAGCACAACGGGATGGCCATTTCTGGCAAGAGTAATCGCTAAAGCGGTGCCGTACGAGCCGGCACCGATCACTGTCATTGACGCATTGACGGTTTTCATCAGGCATCCTGATGCGGTTCAGCACCTTCGCCTTCAGCTTGCTGTTGCAGATAGTTCATGAACAGAGCGTCAAAGTTAACAGGTGCAAGGTTCAGTTGCGGGAAGGTACCGCGGGAAACCAGGCTGGTGATGCACTCACGGGCATACGGGAACAGAATGTTCGGGCAATATGCACCCAGGCAGTGCGCCATCTGGTTGCCATCAATACCGGAGATAGTGAAGATACCACCCTGCTGAACTTCGCACAGGAACGCAGTTTCGTCGCCCAGTGAAGAAGTTACCGTCACACGCAAGACGACTTCATATACGCCTTCAGCCAGCTGGCTGGAAGCGGTATCAAGATCCAGTTTAACTTCTGGCTGCCAGTCTTGCTGGAAAACCTGAGGCGCATTTGGCGCTTCAAAAGAGATGTCTTTGGTGTAGATACGTTGGATCTGGAAAGCCATCTCGGTGTTATTTTGTTCTGACATGTGAGTAGTACCCTCGGGTTAATAGTCCTTTTAAACACTTAATGAAAAACAGCCGCCGCCTTTATTAACCCAGCATTGGGTCAAGGCCACCGCGTGCATCAAGTGCATGTAAATCATCACAACCGCCGACATGCTGCCCGTCGATAAAGATCTGAGGAACGGTTGAACGACCGCTGCGGGCGATCATTTTTTCACGTTTATCTGCATCGCCGTCGATAGCGATTTCATCGAATGAAGCTCCTTTGCTATTAAGCAGAGCTTTCGCACGATGGCAATAAGGGCAGGTTGCCTTGGTGTAGATTTCAATTTTTGCCATGGGTTCCACCTCAGAGTCGTAAAATTGAGTGCCGTAGCAGTTGGCTTAATGTCTTATTTACCGCGCACTAAAGGCAGGTTTTCACTGCTCCAGCCGCTGATACCTTCTTTGAGTGTAAACACACGCTCAAAACCAGCAGCAATAAGGCCTTCAGCCGCAGTGCGGGAAGTTTGTCCTGTGGCACAAACCACGATAACAGGCTGTGCTTTATGTTTGGTCAGCTCACCCAGGTTGTTGTTCTTGATGTCAGCAGACAACACATTCTGTGATTCAGCGATGTGGCCTTTGCGGAATTCTTCACGCGCGCGAACATCGACAACGATGGCATCTTCTTTGTTAATCAGGCGGGTTGCTTCGCCACGGGTGATCTCTTTCACTTTAGAAAAACGTGTTTTAAAGGTGGTCACAATTACTGCAATCAGTAACGCAACCCACGCCAGGCTGAGAACCGGATGCGCACTGATGAATGGCATAATATCTTGCATGGGGTGTAGCAACTCCCGTCAGTTGGGGGAAAATTCAAGGCTTCAGAGTATACCTGCGCGTCGGAGCAAATACAGCCAGTAAGCGCGGGTGAATGCCACAATCTGCGGCACATCCTGGAAAATTAACACGGCTTTATGCCGAAAGTTAACCCTCACCCCGCCTCATCTTTGATCTCCTCGGGCTATTCACACACGGCGCTGGGGTAAAATCAGCCCGCCTGAGTGCATTTAGCCGCGCCTGTTCATGCCGTTGCAACTGGCGAGCCTATTGAGCATTTCATCTTTTAAACTGAGGTCAATTGACATGTCGAGCAACAAAAAACCGATGGTTCTGGTGATTCTGGATGGCTACGGGCATCGTGAAGAACAACAAGATAACGCAATTCTGAATGCCAAAACCCCCGTCATGGATAATCTGTGGGCCACTCACCCGCATACCCTTATCGCCGCATCCGGGCTGGACGTCGGTCTGCCTGATGGTCAGATGGGAAACTCCGAAGTAGGCCATGTCAATTTAGGTGCCGGCCGCATCGTGTATCAGGATCTCACCCGTCTGGACAAAGAAATTAAAGAAGGCGACTTCTTTAATAATAGCGTACTGACTGGCGCTGTTGATCGCGCAATCGCCGCAGGCAAAGCGGTTCACATTATGGGACTGTTGTCTGCGGGCGGCGTTCATAGCCACGAAGACCACATCATGGCGATGGTCGAACTGGCGCAACGCCGTGGCGCGAAAGCCATTTATCTGCATGCCTTCCTGGATGGTCGCGATACACCACCACGCAGCGCTGAAGCGGCGCTGAAACGCTTCTCAGAGAAATTCGCACAAATCGGTACGGGTCGTATTGCGTCAATCGTGGGCCGTTATTACGCCATGGATCGCGATAACCGCTGGGATCGCGTGCAACTGGCCTATGATTTGATGTCACAGGCAAAAGGCGCATTTACTGCCGATAATGCACTGGCTGGCCTGCAGGCCGCTTATGCCCGTGATGAAAATGATGAATTCGTGAAGCCAACCGTATTGCAGGCAGCAGGCGAAGAATCCGCAGCCATCAATGACGGCGATGCATTGATCTTCATGAACTTCCGCGCAGACCGGGCCCGCGAAATCACCCGCGCCTTTATCAGTCCGGACTTCGATGGTTTTGCCCGCGAAAAAGTCATCAACTTCGGCGATTTCATCATGCTGACCGAATATGCTGCAGACATCAACGCAGCCTGCGCCTATCCACCGGCATCACTGAAAAACACGCTGGGTGAATGGCTGATGGCGCACGGCAAAACGCAGTTGCGTATCTCTGAAACCGAGAAGTATGCCCATGTCACCTTCTTCTTTAACGGGGGCATGGAAGATTCGTTTGAAGGCGAAGACCGTATTCTGGTGAAATCACCAAACGTGGCGACTTATGACCTGCAACCGGAAATGAGCTCTGCTGAACTGACGGAAAAGCTGCTCGGCGCAATCAGCAGTGGTAAGTACGATACCATCATTTGTAACTATCCGAATGGCGACATGGTCGGTCATACCGGCGTTTACGACGCAGCAGTGAGTGCCGTTGAAGCACTCGATAAATGTGTTGCTCAGGTTGTGGACGCAGTGAAAGCCGTGGGTGGTCAGTTGCTGATTACCGCCGACCACGGTAATGCAGAACAAATGCGTGACCCGGCGACCGGTCAGGCACACACTGCACACACCAGCCTGCCGGTTCCGCTGATTTATATCGGCGGAAATGCACAAGCGGTTGAAGGCGGTAAATTATCTGATATCGCGCCAACTATGCTTTCACTGATGGGCATGGAAATTCCGCCGGAAATGAGCGGCAAGCCGCTGTTTATCGCGCGTTAATTTCTGTTAAAAACCGTCAAAAAAGGCGTACTGACACCCGTTGGTACGCCTTTTTTGTTTGTGCATCAGCGGGTTGATTAGTGTTACGATACGAAAAGGGACAGCCATATTGTCTATCATCCACGGTCGACAAGCGGAAAAAAGTTTGAGCAAATTCAATCATTTCAGCCTGATGAGAACCCGCCTTTCCGCTCAGGACAAGGCCGTATCTGCCTTCCCATCTCCAGCCTTACTACTTTGCGTTTCCCTGCTGTCTCTTTCTGTGAGTGTGCATGCTGACGACAATAAAGATCAGCTCAAAACCATTCAGCAAAACATCGCGGAAAAAGAGAAAAGCGTAAAACAGCAGAAACAGCAACGCGGCACGTTATTGCAGCAATTGCAGGCGCAGGAAAAAACCATCGCCTCAGCCAGCAGTCAGTTACGCAGCACTCAGTCAACCCTCGCCACGTTGGGAAAAGACATTTCCGGGCTGAATGCGTCCATTGATAAATTGCAAAAACAGCAAAAGACGCAGGAAGCTATTCTGGCAAAGCAGCTCGATGCCGCATTCCGGATCGGGCAGCATAAAGGCCTGCAATTACTGCTGAGCAGCGAAGAGAGCGCACGCAGCGAGAGGATCCTGGCTTATTTTGGTTATCTGAATGAAGCGCGACAGAAAACCATTGAGGATCTGAAACAGACCCGAGCCACGCGGGCTGAACAGCGTGTTTCTTTGCAATCGAAACAAACCCAGCAAAAAAGCCTGCTGAGTGAACAACAAACCCAGCAGCAGAAACTCGAACAGGCTCGTGCCGCCCGTAAGCAAACGCTCACGGCACTGGAGTCTTCATTGCAAAAAGATGAGCAGAGCCTGACCGAACTGCGCGCTAACGAATCCAGCCTGCAAAACAAAATTGCCGCTGCCGAACGTGCTGCCAAAGCACGCGCAGAAAAAGAAGCGCGTGAAGCTGCGGCAGTCAGAGCGAAAGAACAGCAGGCGAAGAAATCCGGTTCCACCTACAAACCGACCCAAAGCGAGCAATCTCTGATGGCCCGTACCGGCGGTCTGGGCAGACCATCAGGTCAAAATATGTGGCCTGTTAATGGTTCGTTGATACATCGCTTCGGCGAACAGCTGCAGGGTGAACTACGCTGGAAAGGGATTGTGATCTCAGCAAGAGAAGGCAGTGATGTCCGGGCGATTGCTGACGGACGCGTCATTCTGGCGGACTGGTTACAGGGATACGGTTTGGTTGTGGTTATCGATCATGGCAAAGGCGATATGAGCCTGTACGGTTACAACCAGGATGCACTGGTCAGCGTAGGCGACCAGGTCAGAACGGGCCAGGCCATTGCTAAAGTTGGGAACAGCGGCGGACAAGGCCAGCCATCGCTGTATTTTGAAATTCGTCGTCAGGGCCAGGCCGTTAATCCACAGCCGTGGTTGGGAAGATAGCATTGCGATATAACAAGTCCGTTTTAGCTGCCCTTTGTGGTACTGCGTTTTTTGCTTGTCAGGTTCAGGCAGCGAAATTATCCATCCTGATCGATGACTTTGGTTATCGCCAGCATGAGGAAAACCAGGTACTTCAGATGCCAAAAGCGGTATCCGTCGCGATTTTCCCCAACGCACCCGATTCACAGATGATGATGAACAAGGCTCACCAGCAGGGGCGTGAAATTCTGATCCATCTGCCGATGGCGCCACTTAGTAAGCAACCGCTGGAAAAAGACACGCTGACCCCCTCCATGAGCGCCGCAGAAGTGAAACGTATTGTCGATCAGGCGATCAGCAATATCCCTTACGCGATTGGCATCAATAACCATATGGGTAGTGCTATGACCTCCAGCCTGACCGGGATGGAAAATGTCATGCAGGCAATGAATGCCCACAACCTGTTTTTCCTCGACAGCATGACCATTGGTAACACCCAGTCAGTCAAAGCGGCTCAGGGCACCCGGGTGAAAGTCATTAAGCGCAATGTCTTTTTAGATGATGTGCAGAATGAAGCGGAAATCCGCCGTCAGTTTGAACGCGCAATTCAGCTCGCACGCAAGAATGGATATGCCATCGCGATAGGACACCCGCATCCGACGACAGTGAAAGTACTGCAGCAAATGTTGCCGAATCTACCTTCCGATATCGTTCTGGTCAGGCCAAGTGATCTGCTGAACGAACCCCAGCGCAGCACACCCGCCGGTAAGGTCACGATTACGCCCGTAAAATCATCACGTAAAGGCATCAGCATCTGCCGCCTCAGGCAACCTCTCCCGCAGATTTATGCCGACAGCATGTTTAAAATTCTGGGGGAAAGCCTGAAATCTTCACCCGCTGCGGCATTTGTTGAACGGCAGTATTCTGTGATAACAACTTTTACTAAAAAGTAGAAATCGCACACATTGGCGGTTTCCTGATTATATTGGTGGTACGCATATATTTGGCATCACCAAATAACTTATTGATATCAATTGATTTCATAGCCAAACTAAAAAGTAGAGCTTCTGGGTTTTGCCTCATATAATGGGCGCTGTATATTTTTTTGACCGGACTGAGCAAGGGCGCTAACCGATGGGACAAGATCGATCTAAAATTCTGCTACTGGATAGTGGCAAGGAATGGGGAGGCGGGACTAACAGCATGTTAGAACTGCTGAAAAGAATCGATCGTGAAAAATATGAAATCAGCTGCTGCTTTTACAACGATTACGCCCGGGACAACGGCGAAACTATCAGTCAGATTTTAAACTCACTGAATGTACCGGTATTTTTTATTCCGCAGGTTAAGCAACCTGCCTGGGCGAAAATAGCTAAAGAAGTATTAAGAACGCTGTTTTTCTTTAGCAGTAATTTGCGTCAGAAAGCCATTTACTCTATCGACAAAATCTGGCGTATTAATCCCAATATCCGCAAAATTCACTCCCTGCTTGAACTCGGTCAGTTTGACATTCTCTATATGAATAATCAGCCCAGCTCTAACGTCGAAGGCTATTATTCTACTGCCGGTTTACCCACAGAAATCGTACAGCATTGTCGCATTGAACCGGTGCTCAACCGGGAGGTTGTGCGCATCGTTAACCGGTTCTGCCACAGCATTATCTCTGTTTCTCAAGGCGTTCAGGAACAACTGCTCAAACGTGGTGTACGCAAAGAGTTATGTTTTACCGTTTTTAATGGCATTGATATCCATCAGCCATTGCCCGAAGGCACAAAAATCCGGGAAGAATTAGCAGCCGACAACGACACGTTCATCTTTGGCAGTATAGGTTCTCTGATTAACCGCAAAGCTCATCACTTCACATTACTGGCACTAGACAAATTTAATCGCGCATTTCCGGAAGCCAAATGGAAAATGGTGTTTGTGGGTGAAGGCCCGAATTTACGCCGTCTCATTCAGCAAACTTCGGCTCTGAATATGATGGATAAAGTGGTATTTACAGGCTTCCAGAGCAATGCGCTGGAATATCTGTCCGCGTTTGATGCCTTTATATTAGGCTCAAAAAGTGAAGGGCTTCCGCGGGTCGTGTTGGAATCCATGCTGCTGAAAACGCCGGTGATTGGTTCGAATGTCACCGGTACAGCCGAACTGATTAAAAATGCAGAAACCGGCATGTTATTTGAGTATGGCGATATTGATATGCTCTTTAATCATATGAAAACACTGTATCTCAATGCCCATCTGAGAAATGAAATTGCAGAGCAGGCAAATCTGACTGTTCGCGAAAAATTTGCAATTGAAAAATATGTCTCAGGCGTTGAAACCGTTTTAAGCAGTGTGAAAAAGAAACAAGGCTGAATATGTTCAAATTTCTAAATCCAAAATATCGTCACATTCTTTCACGCCATAATTTGCCGTATGACGGGACCGTCATGGCAGGAAAACCAAAGAACAGCGTGACGTCTGTGGTGATCCCTTCCGCGGGGGCTGACTATATTGAAGAAGCTTGTCTGTGTGCAGAGTTTGCCGATAAATTTGCGACCGCATTACAGGAAATCGTGATTGTTACCGATCAGGCTGCCAGCCAGTTTCGCCCGTTACCGGAGAAAGTCCGGATCGTCACGCTTCACCCTGAAACCAAATCCGGTGATTATCGTTATAAACAAATTTATCTCAGCCGCCTGATCAAACTGATGGCGCCTTTGCAGGCCAGAACTGACGGTATTTTGATGATCGATTCCGATCTTAATTTGCTTAAAATGCCGGAAATTCAGTTACATGAAAATCATATTTATTCAAGTTTCCGTCAGGGCAAGATGATTGCCAAACTGGACGGTTGTGATCCTGAGATCATCCCGGCGTATTACAAAAACAGCGTGCGTCCTTATATTGTCGATCACGTGAACGGCGCTTTCTTAGCCGCCACGCGTAAAACCTGGGAGCGTTTGTGCCCGCTGTGGATTATGTTTTTCATCGATACATGGAACATTCTGCCAGACAACCAGCCCCCGACAGATCAACTGCCTCTGGCGGCCATGCTGGATACGCTGGACATCAAAAGCGTCAATCTGGGCGACTGGATGAACTGGCCGGTATCGAAAAAAATTGGCGGCACACCGTCGGTTATCCCTAAAGAAGTGATCGGCGCTCATGGCGGCTTCCCGCTGACAGAATGGCAAAAGTATCTGGCTTCACCGGATAATGAACTGTTATTCAAAGGTCAGGATTACACCCGTAAAGTGCGTTATCTGACGGATGACGAGAAACAAATGGCCGGTCCTGCGGCGTAAAGACTGCGCCCGCTATCAGCAAAAGCCCGCTATTTTCAGCGGGCTTTTGCATTTTCAGAGCGCCAGATTACCAGTTAAGTATCACTTTGCCGGAATGCCCGGAGCGCATCGCATCAAACCCTTTCTGGAATTCATCAATCGGAAAATGGTGCGTAATCAGAGGTGTAAGATCTAATCCTGACTGGATCAGGGCGGCCATTTTGTACCAGGTTTCGAACATTTCCCTTCCGTAAATCCCTTTAATAAACAGTCCTTTGAAAATCACCTGATTCCAGTCGATTGCCATCTCGGTCGATGGAATGCCCAGCATCGCAATCCGGCCGCCATGATTCATGGCGTTAAGCATGCTGCGAAATGCCGCAGGTGCACCTGACATTTCCAGCCCGACGTCAAACCCTTCCGTCATGCCCAGCTCATCCATCACATTCTGCAAGCTTTGCTGGCTGACATTCACCGCCCGCGTCACACCCATTTTGCGCGCGAGTTCCAGACGGTATTCGTTCATATCCGTGATCACCACATGGCGGGCACCAACATGTTTGCAGATGGCTGCCGCCATGATGCCAATCGGCCCGGCACCGCTGATCAGAACATCCTCGCCGACCAGATCAAACGACAATGCGGTATGCACAGCATTACCAAAGGGATCAAAAATGGCAGCCAGATCATCAGAAATATTGTCTGGGATTTTAAACGCATTAAAAGCAGGTAATACCAGATACTCAGCAAAAGCGCCCGGACGGTTTACCCCCACGCCCTGTGCGTTGCGGCACAAATGCGTACGTCCTCCCCGGCAATTACGGCAGTGTCCGCAGGTAATATGCCCCTCGCCCGACACCCGGTCACCGATACTGAAACCTTTAACTTCCTGCCCGATGCCCACCACTTCGCCGACATATTCGTGTCCGACCACCATTGGTACGGGAATGGTTTTTTGTGACCATTCGTCCCAGTTGTAGATGTGCACATCGGTTCCGCAGATGGCGGTTTTACGGATTTTGATCAGCAAATCGTTGTGCCCTAATTCCGGCACGGCCACATCCGTCATCCAGATGCCTTCTTCACGTTTGAGTTTTGCTAAAGCTTTCATCGACATTCCTCAGGCGATCACGCCAAGTTTTTTGCCAATACGGGTGAAGGCTTCAACGGCCTTTTCGATTTGTTCCGTGCTGTGCGCTGCTGACATTTGAGTACGGATGCGCGCCTGCCCCTGAGGCACCACCGGGTAAAAGAAGCCGGTGACGTAAATCCCTTCCTGCTGCAAAAGCGACGCAAACTCCTGAGCCAGACGAGCCTCGCCAAGCATCACCGGGATAATGGCGTGATCAGCCCCCGCCAGCGTGAAACCCGCGGCGGTCATTTTCTCGCGGAACAATTTTGAATTGCTGAGCAAACGCTCACGCAGTTCGCTGCCTTCTTCGAGCATGGAAAGCACTTTCAGGGAGGCAGAAACAATCGACGGTGCCAGGGAATTAGAGAAGAGATAGGGCCGCGAACGCTGACGCAACCAGTCGATCACTTCCTGACGCGCAGCGGTATAACCGCCGGAAGCCCCGCCCAGCGCTTTGCCAAGCGTGCCAGTGATGATGTCCACGCGCCCCATCACATCGCAATATTCGTGCGTTCCCCGCCCTTCGGCACCGACAAAACCTACCGCATGGGAATCATCGACCATCACCAGCGCGTCGAACCGTTCGGCCAGGTCGCACACGCCCTTCAGGTTGGCTATCACGCCATCCATTGAAAATACGCCGTCAGTTGCCACCAGAATATGACGGGCACCCTCATCTTTTGCCTGCTGCAAACGGGTTTCCAGTTCAGACATATCGTTGTTGGCATACCGATAACGTTTCGCTTTGCATAAGCGAACACCATCGATTATTGAGGCATGATTCAGCGCATCCGAAATGATGGCGTCTTCTTCACCCAGCAGTGTTTCAAATAACCCACCGTTGGCATCAAAGCAGGAGGAATAGAGGATCGCATCGTCCATACCGAGAAAGTCAGCCAGACGATGTTCAAGTTCTTTGTGCGTATCTTGTGTGCCGCAGATAAAGCGGACCGAAGCCATGCCGAAACCGTGGCTGTCGAGACCGGCTTTTGCAGCACGGATCAGTTCGGGATGATTCGCCAGGCCAAGGTAGTTGTTGGCGCAAAAATTGATGACCGGACGGCCGCCAGCGACGGAGACTTCAGCCTGCTGGGGCGTGGTGAGAATGCGTTCTTCTTTAAACAGCCCTTCAACCCGGGCCTGCTCCAGCTGATCTTCCAGCTGGCGATAAAACGAAACAGACATACAGTATTCTCCTGAAATGACTCATTCACGGAATACCTTACTAATCTGCATATAAAATAACGATGGAAGTGCTCACAATATCTTTGTTTTGCAGCATAGTTCACGCCTTACGCTCTGAAACATAAGAATCCCTGTTATCGGACACCTTCCCAATGTGAGCTTCATAATGAAGTGTTATGATATTACCCAATATACAGGCTGTGCATGGTGCGCAGTTCTTCAAATGATTAAAGGTGAATCCCATGATAATCGTCACTGGCGGCGCTGGTTTTATCGGCAGCAATATTATTAAATCGCTCAATGATATGGGATACCGCGATATTCTGGTGGTGGATAATCTGAAAGATGGCACCAAGTTCGTCAATCTGGTGGATCTGGATATTGCGGATTATTGCGACAAAGAAGATTTTATCGCCAGCATCGTGGCCGGCGACGATCTGGGTGATATCGACGCCATTTTCCACGAAGGCGCATGCTCTTCCACTACCGAGTGGGACGGCAAGTACATGATGGATAACAACTATCAGTACTCTAAAGATGTCCTGCATTATTGTTTAGATCGCAGCATTCCCTTCCTTTATGCGTCTTCCGCAGCCACTTATGGTAGCCAGAGCACCAGCTTTGTTGAAGAGCGTAAATACGAGCAACCGCTGAACGTCTATGGTTACTCTAAGTTCCTGTTTGACCAGTATGTTCGCGAAATTCTGCCGCACGCTGAATCTCAAATTTGTGGTTTCCGTTATTTCAACGTTTACGGACCGCGTGAAGGCCATAAAGGCAGCATGGCGAGCGTAGCGTTCCATCTGAATAATCAGATCAAGGCCGGGGAGAACCCAAAACTGTTCTCGGGCAGCGAAGGCTTCAAACGCGATTTTATCTACGTGGGTGATGTGGCAGCCGTGAACCTGTGGTTCTGGCAAAACGGTGTTTCGGGCATTTTTAACTGCGGTACCGGACGTTCGGAATCCTTCCAGGCTGTGGCAGATGCTGTCGTGGCATACCACAAGTCGGGCGATATCGAATACATTCCATTCCCGGAAAAACTCAAAGGCCGTTACCAGTCCTTCACACAGGCCGACATGACGGCCCTGCGTAACGCCGGTTACGACAAACCGTTCAAAACGGTTGCCGAAGGTGTTACGGAATACATGAGCTGGCTTAACCGCACAGTTTAAGCCCTGCACATTGAGGAATGGATTAACGGTATGAAAATACTGGTAATTGGGCCGTCATGGGTCGGTGACATGATGATGTCACAAAGTCTTTATCGCACCCTGAAAGCTGCGCACCCCGACGCTCAGATTGACGTGATGGCACCTGCATGGTGCCGTCCTTTACTTGATCGCATGCCGGAAGTACATCAGGCGCTGGCCATGCCGCTGGGCCACGGTGCGCTGGAATTGGGCGAACGTCGTCGTCTGGGTATTTCATTGCGCAATGAGAAATATCAGCGTGCATTCGTTCTGCCTAACTCGTTTAAATCGGCGCTGGTTCCTTTCTTTGCCCGTATTCCGCAACGCACCGGCTGGCGTGGCGAAATGCGCTATGGTCTGCTCAATGATTTGCGGGTGCTGGATAAACCCGCTTTTCCACTGATGGTTCAGCGTTATGCTGCTCTGGGCTACGATGCCCGGCAAATCAAAACTGCCGCTGATCTTCCACAACCCATTCTCTGGCCTAAATTAGAGGTCGGCGACGCTGAAGTCACCGCGGTTAAAACCTCATTCTCTGTGGATAACACCCGGCCGCTGATTGGTTTCTGCCCTGGCGCAGAGTTTGGTCCGGCAAAGCGCTGGCCTCATTATCACTACGCGGTGTTGGCTGAAAAACTGATCAGCGAAGGCTATCAGGTGGTGCTCTTTGGCTCTGCAAAAGATAACGCAGCAGGTGAACAAATCCGCCTGGCACTGACAGAAAACGCGCAACCTTTCTGTCTCAATCTGGCGGGGAAAACCTCATTGGATCAGGCGGTGGTGATGATTGCCGCCTGTCATGCGGTCGTCAGTAATGATTCAGGCCTGATGCATGTTGCCGCCGCGCTGGATAAACCGCTGATAGCACTTTACGGGCCCAGCAGCCCGGACTTCACACCGCCCCTCAGCCATCAGGCAAAAGTTATACGTCTGATCACTGGCTATCATAAAGTCCGTAAAGGCGATGCTGAAGAAGGCTATCACCAAAGTTTAATTGATATTCAACCCGGACAAGTTTATCAGGAACTCACCCAGTTGCTGAGCGCAAGGAAGGAGCTTTAATGCGGGTTCTCATCGTCAAAACGTCGTCCATGGGCGACGTTCTGCATACCCTTCCGGCGTTGACGGATGCTATGCAGGCCATTGCCGGGATCCGCTTTGACTGGGTCGTGGAAGAAGGATTTAGCCAGATCCCCGGCTGGCATCCTGCCGTTGATCGCGTGATACCTGTCGCCATCCGCCGCTGGCGTAAAAACTGGTTCGGCTCTGAAACCCGTCAGCAACGCTGTGATTTCAAACGCGAAGTTCAGTCTCAAACCTATGATGCGATCATTGATGCTCAGGGTCTGATTAAAAGCGCGGCACTGATCACCCGTGTCGCCAAAGGTGAAAAACACGGTCAGGATTGTAAAAGTGCCCGTGAACCATTCGCCAGCTGGTTCTACAATCAGCGTCATGAAATCGATAAAAAGCAGCACGCGGTAGAGCGTACCCGGGAATTGTTTGCGAAAAGCCTGGGCTATGAAAAGCCATCAGGCCAGGGAGATTATGCTATTGCAGCACGTTTCCTCTCCCATCTTCCTGCCGACGCGGGCCGGTATCTGGTGTTTCTTCATGCCACCACCCGCGCCGATAAACATTGGCCGGAAGAACACTGGCGTGAGCTGATCAGCATGTTCGGCGGGCAAGATATCCGCATCAAACTTCCGTGGGGGGCAGACCATGAACATCAGCGCGCATTGCGTCTGGCGGAAGGTTTCCCTTATGTCGAGGTGTTGCCCAAGTTGAGTCTGGAAAAAGTTGCTGAGGTTTTAGCCGGTGCGAAAGCGGTCATTTCTGTTGATACGGGGCTGAGCCATCTGACTGCCGCGCTGGATCGTCCAAATATCACGCTTTACGGACCGACCGATCCGGGATTGATTGGCGGGTATGGAAAGAATCAGTTTATCCTCAAAGCCGGGAACAATTCACTGGAAAACTTACCAGCCAAAACCGTCTTTGAGCGTCTGAGTGATCTGACCGCTGCGAAAGAGGAAGTGAACTGACCATGAGCTACGTGATTATTTTCATCTTGCTGTGGCCGTTCAAAATGCTGATGAAGCCTTTTCATCAGGGCAAAGGACGAAATCTGGTCATACAAACCGCCAAAATTGGTGATTTCGTCAATATCACGCCTTTACTGAAGCATTTAAAAAAATCAGATGTCTTGATCAGTAAAACGGTTTTGCCTTTGGCTGCACACGATTCGACGATCGATTCTATTTATCTCATTGAAGATTACAAAAAATCTTTAGTCAGTAAAATTGGTCTCGCCTTTCGCCTGCTCAACCGCTACGACAATATTTATCTGCTGCAACCTAACAGCGTTAACGGCTTCTATGCCGCCTTCTGTAATGCGAAGCATAAAGCCTTTCTGATCGCTTATACCCGCAAGTGGTATCACGGAATTTTTTATCAGACGGCCGACGTTGTTCGTTTGCATCAGAAAACCGATTTTACGCTGGAAAGTTATCTTAAGCTGGCAGACCCCAGCCTCAGTGCAGAAAGCTATACTAAACATGCCACCCTTCCCTTGTGGATACCTGAAAAAACCTTGCCGGAGCTGGCGGCAAGCAAGCAGGTCAAAATTGGTATCAGCATTTCGGCAGGCAATAAAGCTAAAACAATTCCGACAGCGGTATGGATTAAAATCCTTAATACCCTGGCTGGCCTTCCTTGTCAGTTTTATGTTTTTGGCCCGGAGAATGAGCAGAAATACCTTGATCAGTTGCTGGAAAAACTCAGTGCTCGCGAAAACATCATTAACCTGATCGGTAAGCTAAAATTGCATGAAGTCCCACATGCCATTTCTCAGATGGATATGTATATCGCCTCAGATTCTGGAAACGTGTATATCGCAGATGCGGTGAATATCCCAGTGGTATGTTTAGCGGGTCCTTGTGCCTTAACCGAGCAGCATCCAACCTATGCGCCACTCATCCTGACGCCTGAAGATAAAAAACTCGCGCCTGAATCTTTTATTTTCTCAGCACCTTATCAATTCCGGCACAGTGCTGAAGAACTTTTTTCACTCAGTGATGCTCAACTGGAGAAAATACGTTCATTTGTTATAAGCAAAACAAGTCAGGTACAACACTATGTCTGACCATGAATATATGAGCTATCTCGAGCATAAAGAAGAGCTCGTGAATAATTTAGGGGATTCATCACTCCCTGTGGTCCATATCGCATTCGGAATAAATAATGCCTATGCCCGTGGTATGGGGGTCACTGTCTTTTCTGTTCTGAAAAACAATCCTGACTTAGCTTTTCATATTCATATATTTGGCAGTGCGCTCGATGAAATATCAAAATCCCGGCTGCTTGAGCTGGCGGCAAATCATCCGCTGGCCATCACCTGTTACGTTTTTAAAGAATCTGCGTTCACTGCTTTACCGCTGATGGGGCGCTATCCTCAGGCTATTTATTATCGGTTATTCACTCCCTACATCCTTTCTGGCGTCACATCAAAATTACTCTACCTTGACGCGGACACATTATGTTTAGGCAGTTATAAAGAACTGAGCGAGATGGATATCAGCCCTTATACGCTGGCAGCCGTCAATGATACGCAACGGGCAAGAAATAAACTTTGTTCACAGTTAAGTCTGACAAAGGGAAATTATTTCAACTCAGGATTCTTATACATCAATATCCCTCAATGGCTTGAGAAAAATACAACTGAGCGGATCATCCGGACACTTAGCCTTCAGGAAAGTGAATTTAAATTCCCTGACCAGGACGCACTTAATATTGTCCTGGAACATGAAGTTCTGCTGCTTCCTAAAAGATATAATTTTGTGTGTGACATCATTTTAAATAAAGTGGGAAAGAGAGTTGATATACCGAAAGATACCATCCTGATTCATTATACGGGTAAATGTAAACCCTGGCACCTTTGGGGAATGGGAGAACTGGCCGATATTTATGATCAATATTATGCGCAATCCCCATGGCACGCAGTCCCACATGACGTGCCGGTTTCCTATAAAGAGATGAAACGCTATGCCCAGGCACTCTGGCATAAGGGTCGCTATTTGACCAGTTTGCGCTGGATGACCAAATATATGAATAATAAGATTTTCAGGAAAAGCTCTTTATGAAAAGTAATCTGATGGCACAGATAAAAAAATCGTCTTTTGACGATAAACTT
This sequence comes from Rahnella sp. RcJ3, assembly GCF_009498575.1. Lineage (NCBI taxonomy): Bacteria > Pseudomonadati > Pseudomonadota > Gammaproteobacteria > Enterobacterales > Yersiniaceae > Rahnella > Rahnella sp. RcJ3. The sequence continues at coordinate 54,779 of NZ_QSNX01000019.1, read as the reverse complement.
GCATCTTTACTATTCTTATTGATTACCATTTCCATTTCTTTCTTTATGTACTCTGGTGAAATAACCCGGAATTTCTTTTATATCGCAACGTATATTGCTGTCCTGTATTTCATCTACGTCACCCTGCGTGTTGATAAGAAAATTAAATTCTACCCGGTTGCCTGCACAATTCTACTTCTGGGTATCAGCAAGTTGCTTTGGGTTATGCTCACCGTAAACCATCAATATCCGCTCATTGCCTATCATTACCAAATTAGCGGTAAGAGACTCATATTAGCTTCATTTATTCTGTATGCCATTGAACATAACATTCACAAATGGAAAATCCCTGCACTGACAGTGCGCACGGGGATAGCTATTATGACGATTCTTTTTATCGTTATATCCGTCATACGAATCATTGTTTATTTAAAGACAGGCGAAAGAATGAAAATAAATTCTGACGCTCCGACTTCCGGCGCCTATACATTTACTATTTTTTCTTTGCTGGTGATGTACAGTCTTAAATATCATGCGTTAAAGCATTACAGGCTCATTTGTCTGATTGTGATGACGCTAACTTTTGCGGTTCTCGCTGCCACAGAAACCCGCTCTGCAATAATACTCTTTATACTTATTAGTGCAGGCAGCATTATTTACGATTTCACCAAAAGCTCGCATACGTCTAAAATCATCTACGGTTTTGCCATTGCGGTCTTAATTATTGCCGCCGTGACTTCTGGTCATCCTTATTACAATAAAGTCCTCACCCGCTTCGATAATCTCCAAAACGAGGTTACCTCTTACAATGACGGGGAGCGTAATACTTCAGTCGGTGCGCGTTTCTCAATGTGGCGAGCCGGAGTGGATGCTTTCAAACATCACCCGTTTGGTCAGTCCGCCGACAGCCGCAATGCACTTGCCACCACGTTCATCGATGAGCATGAAGGCGGAAACCCGGAAGCGTTACGCAATCTTCAGTTCCATTTGCACAATGATATTATCGATACAATGTCATTACAGGGAATTTTAGGCGCATTGATTATGGTACTTTTCTTCGCCGTATTATTGCTCTATCCCTTCAGGCTGGTGCCCAAAGGTTACGAATTTTTATTACTGTCGGTCCCGGTAATTTACTTCAGCATGGGTGATACCCAGTTTTACAATCGCGAATCACCGTATTTTATTGTGCTGGTATTTGCCTACCTGATGATGCTCAGGATGAGGCCACATCCCCCGATAGAAAAACAATGATTTTTTCCGGGCTGTGAAACTTACACCGGCCCGGTTGATTGCCCTCCTTATCAGTGGAAATTGTGTGATATGCCCCTTACAACGACATCCGACAACATTAAGCTCAGCGCGATTATCCCTCTGTATAACGCAGGGGAAATGTTCCGAAACTTTATGGATTCGCTCGTCGCCCAGACGCTGACAAACTTCGAGATCATTATCGTCAATGATGGTTCGACAGACGGTTCCGAGTGCGTTGCGCAAGAATATGCTGAGAAATACCCGCATATTCGCGTCATTCATCAGGCTAACGGCGGCGTATCGCGTGCGCGTAATGCTGGCCTGGATATCGCCAAAGGTCAGTACGTCACTTTTCCGGATGCCGATGACATACTCTATCCGAACATGTACCAAACACTGATTGAACTGTGTGAACAGGATGATCTGGATGTCGCACAATGCAATGGTGAACGTTATTTTGTCGGCTCAGAAAAAGTTAAACCCATCATCCCTACCGATCGTTTAACGTCGACTGCCGTGCTGGATGGCCCGGACTGGCTTAAAATGGCGCTGGCAACAAACCGTTATTTGCACGTAGTGTGGTTAGGTGTCTATCGTCTCGAACTTATTAAAAAGCATCATCTGTATTTTGAACCCGGCCTGCATCATCAGGATATTCCCTGGACAACCGAATTCATGTTCAACGCACGCCGCGTGAAATACACCCAAGAGGTGCTTTATCGCTATTACATTCATGGTCAGTCAATCAGTAACCAAAAAAGAACCGGAATGAAAAACGTTGAATATCAACGGCATTACCTGAAAATTGCAAAAATGCTTGATGAATTAAATGAGCGATATAAAGGCCAGGTAAAAATCTATGCGGAGTTTCCGAGACAGGTCACCCGGGAAGCCCTGACGGTTTGTCATTCTGTTCGCCGCGAGCCTGTTCAGGCCGCTCAGAAAGCCATGATCGACGATATTTACACCTCCGGCACACGCAGGATAATGCTGCGTAACGCACGCGGACCGAAACAATGGTGGCAACTGTTACTGTGGCTGTATCGTCTCCATAACCTGCGTAAAAAACTCGGTTAAGTTGTTTCAGAAAGAGACGATTCCTTTATTCGTTTAAGTGGAATCTAACTATTTCATAAATGAAGTTATTTATCTTTCTATATCAGGAAGATAAATAACTTCACAGCATACGATTCTTCACCTAAAATCAACTCACTATATTCTACTATCAGATAATAGAATGCCTAATTCAGAAGCCAAATACGCAGCGTTCAGACCCCAAAGAATTCTTCTGGTGAAACTCCGTCATCATGGAGATATGGTGCTGACCACGCCGGTGATAAACAGGCTACGCGAGCATTACCCCGATGCTGAAATTGATGTGCTTCTGTATAAAGAAACTCGCCCTATTCTCAGTGAACATCCAGCGCTATCTCATATCCATGTCATTGACAGAACATGGAAAAAACAAGGTGTCCGCTATCAGTTACAACAGGAATATCAGTTACTCAAAGCTGTTCGCGACCGACATTATGATCTGGTGATTAATCTTGCCGATCAATGGCGCAGTGCTTTGATTTCCCGATTTAGTGGCGCGAAAGTTCGTTTAGGATTCGACTATAAAAAACGACGTTCTGCTTTCTGGCGGGCAGGTCATACGCAGTTAGTGACGACCGAAAATCACAGCATTTTGCATACTGTCGAACAGAATATGTCGATTTTGTCACCGCTTGGTATTTCCACCGATAACGCTCTGACATCAATGCATTATTCAGAAAGTGACAAGTCATTTTGTCAGCAATTACTTCTGAAAAATCAGGTGTCCGGCGAATATATTGTGATTCAGCCAACCTCCCGCTGGACGTTCAAATGCTGGGATGATGACAAATTCGCCAATGTGATTGATGGACTTGCTGAAACCGGCCTGACGATCGTGATGACCTCCGGCCCGGATAAGAAAGAGCTGGATATGGTGAGCAAAATCCAGGATCTCACGCACAATCCGCAGGTGATCTCTGTCGCCGGTCAGTTATCACTGACCCAGCTGGCTGCAATGATTGACGGTGCAAAACTCTTTATTGGGGTGGATTCTGCGCCGATGCATATGGCCGCCGCGCTTAATACGCCTTGCGTCGCCTTATTCGGCCCGACGAAAATGCAACACTGGCGTCCATGGGGCAAAAATAATACCACTCTCTGGGCGGGGGACTACGCGCCGCTACCCGCACCCGATTCGATCGATACAAAAACTCAACAACGTTATCTGCATGCAATCCCTGTCAGTGATGTGATTGATGCAGCCAGGAGTTATCTGCATGACTAATGCCGCCAGTGGGAAAAACATCCGTTTAGCGATTGTCAGACAAAAATATCGCCCGGATGGCGGCGCGGAACGTTTTATTTCCCGCGCCCTGGAGGCACTGGATGACCAAAATATTGATCTGAATATTATTACCCGCCAGTGGGAAGGCAAGCCAAATCCGCAATGGAAAATTCACCTGTGTAATCCGGCAAAGTATGGCCGTGTTTCACGTGAGAAGGGTTTTGCCGCTGCTGCGCAACAATGTTGGAAACAGGAACATTTCGACATAGTGCAAAGCCACGAACGTATTCCGGGTTGCGACATTTTCCGGGCCGGCGATGGTGCACATCGTGTCTGGCTGGAACAACGGGCGCGTGTCATTTCCCCTCTTCAGCGTTTTCTTACAAAAATCAGCCCCTACCACCGCTATGTCCTGCAAGCCGAAGAAGAGATGTTCCACTCCCCGGCATTGAAAAAAATCATCTGCAATTCTGAGATGGTAAAACGGGATATCATCCGCTGTTACGGAGTTGATGAGAGCCGTTTTGAAGTGATCTATAACGCCATTGATTCCCAAAAATTCGTACCGGCGACAGATGCACAGCGCCTTGCTGCGCGTGAAATGCTTTCAATTCCTGCGCAGGCCGTGGCACTGATTTACGTAGGTTCAGGTTTTGAACGCAAAGGGCTGAAGCCTGCCATTGAAGCGATCGCTTGTGGCGATCGCTACCTCATTGTCGTCGGACAAGATAAAGACCAGAAAAAATATGCGTCGCTGGCTCAGCAATCAGGGTGCGCCGACCGGGTCCGCTTTGTCGGGGTACAAAACAATGTACTCCCTTATTACCATGCGGCTGATGGCATGATTCTGCCGACATTATACGACCCGTTCCCGAACGTGATTCTTGAAGCCATGGCCTGCGGATTGCCCGTTATCACCAGCGAAACCTGTGGTGGCGCAGAGTTTATTCTGCAGGGGCGCGAAGGCTTCGTTTGCGATGCCCTGGATGTGATAAGACTTAGCGAATACGTCAATAAAATTCCTTCCCGTCAGGAAAATGACCAGATGGGAAATGCGGCAAGAGAGCGGATTTTACCTTACAGCCCTAAAAACCTTTCAAAACAGTTGGTTACACTTTATCACTCGTTACTGGTCTGAGGACGCAGGCGCTGACATGATGAGTCGATCACACTTATCTGATAACATGTGCCCATCTATCCGCCGGGACTATTTTCGCTCTATGAAATTGACTTTCCCTTATGCAACGCCTGATAAAAGATGAATATTTTTTATAATATAATCATATATTTAATTCAGCCATTGATTTGGATCCGTTTACTTTTGCGCAGCCGCAAGTCGCCCGCCTATCGTAAACGCTGGGCTGAACGTTATGGCTTCTGCAAAGGAAAGGTTGTCTCCGGCGGCATTATGCTGCATTCCGTTTCCGTTGGAGAAACGCTGGCAGCGATCCCTTTAGTCCGCGCATTACGTCATCGTTATCCTTCCTTGCCAATTACCGTCACCACCATGACACCGACAGGCTCAGAGCGTGTTCAGTCCGCTTTTGGCAAGGGTGTGCACCACGTCTATCTGCCTTATGATCTGGCCGGATCCGTAAATCGTTTCCTGGATGAGGTTAACCCCAAGCTGGTAATCATTATGGAAACCGAGCTTTGGCCGAACCTTATCAGTGCATTGCATCGTCGCAAAATTCCACTGGTTATCGCCAATGCCCGTCTTTCTGCCCGCTCAGCGAAGGGATACCAGAAGCTAGGCAAATTCATCCGTACCATTTTGCAACGCATTACACTGATCGCCGCACAGAATCAGGAAGATGGTGAACGCTTCTTATCTTTAGGACTCAAACGCAACCAGCTTGCGGTGACCGGTAGCCTGAAATTCGATATCTCGGTCACCCCCGAGCTCGCGGCAAAAGCCATTGCACTGCGCAGCCAGTGGGCATCACGCCGTCAGGTGTGGATCGCTACCAGTACGCATGAAGGCGAAGAAACTTTACTGCTGGAGGCGCACAAAGAGCTGCTGAAAGCGCATCCGAACTTGCTGCTTATTCTGGTGCCGCGCCATCCTGAACGTTTCCCGGTAGCTTGTGAGCTGACGCGCAAAGCTGGCCTCTCTTTCATTCAGCGCAGCTCAGGGGAAGTCCCTTCTTCGGCCACTCAGGTCGTGATAGGCGATACGATGGGCGAATTAATGTTGCTGTATGGCATTGCTGACCTGGCGTTTGTCGGCGGCAGCCTGGTCGATCGCGGAGGCCATAATCCCCTGGAAGCGGCAGCCCACGCAATTCCGGTGCTGATGGGACCCCATACCTTCAATTTCAAAGACATCTGCGCCAAGCTGGCTCAGGACGACGGTCTGATCACGGTCACTGATACTGCATCGCTGGTGAAAGAAATTTCTACACTGTTGACCGATGAAGACTACCGTTTGTATTACGGTCGCCATGCCGTTGAAGTTCTGCATCAAAATCAGGGGGCGTTACAGCGCCTGCTGCATTTACTGGAGCCTTATCTGCCCATCCGGAGTCATTAATGGCTGATAAAAAACGTTTATCCGTCGTGCTGATTGCCCGTAATGAGGCGGATTTATTGCCGGAATGCCTTAAGTCAGTAGACTGGGCAGATGAAATAATTCTGCTCGATTCCGGCAGCAACGATGCGACGCAGGATGTTGCCCGCCACTTCGGCGCTAAAGTATTCCAGAACACAGAGTGGCCGGGTTTTGGCAAACAGCGCCAGCTGGCGCAAAGTCATGCCACCGGTGACTACATTTTGATGATCGATGCCGACGAGCGTGTCACCCCTGAATTACGACAGTCGATTGAAACCGTGCTGAATTGCCCGCAGGAAAATACCGTTTATAGCCTCGGACGCAGTAATCTGTTCCTCGGAAAATTCATGCGCCACAGCGGCTGGTATCCTGATCGGGTCAACCGCCTGTACCCTGCTACATTCTGCTACAACGACGATCTGGTGCATGAATCACTGAACACAGGCAATGCGACTGTCGTTGCTTTGCAAGGTGACCTGCTGCATCTCACCTGTCGCGACCTTTTCGCCTTCCAGCGTAAACAACTCAGCTATGCGCAGGCATGGGCAGAGCAACGTAATCAGCAAGGCCGCCGTTGCAGTTTTTCCTCAATTCTTTCGCATACGCTGGGCGCATTCGTCAAAACCTGGATCCTGCGGGCCGGTTTTATGGATGGAAAGCAGGGGTTGATCCTGGCAGGCGTCAATGCACAATATACGTTCAATAAATATGCCGCCCTGTGGGCACTCAGCCACCAACTGCAAAAGTGAGCCGTCATGAGCACTAAGGCAATTTATCCCGGCACTTTCGACCCGATGACCAACGGGCATCTCGATATCGTCACCCGTGCGGCGCTGATGTTCGACCAGGTCATTCTTGCGATTGCGGCCAGCCCGAGCAAAAAACCGATGTTTTCGCTGGATGAACGCGTGGCGCTGGCGACCCAGGTCACATCCCATCTGGATAATGTTGAAGTCATTGGTTTCAGCGATTTGATGGCGAATTTCGCCAAAAATCAGGGCGCAAACGTGCTGGTACGGGGATTACGTGCGGTGTCTGATTTTGAATATGAGATGCAACTGGCAAACATGAACCGACATTTGCTGCCAACGCTGGAAAGCGTGTTCATGATGCCCTCAAAAGAATGGTCGTTTATTTCTTCTTCGCTGGTCAAAGAAGTCGCCCGCCACGGTGGGGATATCACGCCTTTCCTGCCGCAAATCATTACTCAGGCACTGATGGAAAAAATCAGCGCCTGAATCATGCGTTAGCGCTGACAGCGCGGGCAGAAAAACGTGGTGCGCTGAGCGTGTTTCTTACTCTCAATGGGCGTACCACATGCGCGGCAAGGCTCGCCCGTTCTGCCGTATACCTGCAGTTCTTGTGCAAAATATCCTGGCTTCCCATCTGACTGTAGAAAGTCTTTCAGCGTCGTCCCGCCCTGTTCAATAGAGCGCAGCAATACCGCTTTGATGGTTCTCACCAGCAATTCCGTCTCATCACGTTTGAGCGAATGTGCAGGTCTGTCAGGTGAAATACCGGCAACAAACAGGGATTCACTGGCATAGATATTCCCGACGCCGACTACCAGTTTGTTATCCATCAGCCAGGGTTTGATTGGCGATTTCTTCGTACGGGATTTCTCAAACAGATAATCTGCGTTGAAATCCTCGCTCAGCGGTTCCGGCCCCAGATGGGCTAAGACATTACTGGCCGCCAGATCAGAAGACCATAACCAGGCACCAAAACGTCGCGGATCGGTATAACGCAGCACATGGCCGGTATCCATCACCAGATCAACGTGGTCATGCTTACCTGCTTCAGTTTCTTCCGGCAATACCCGCAAACTGCCGGACATGCCCAGATGAATGATAATCCATCCGGTTCGCAGCTCAACCAGCAGATATTTTGCCCGACGCTGCACACTCAGAACCGGCTGATCGCTTAACGCTAAGATCTCCGCCGAGACAGGCCAGCGCAGGCGCGGATTACGCACAATGGCATGCAGTATCGTGTGACCTTTCAGATAGGGTTCAATCCCTCTGCGGCTGGTTTCAACCTCAGGTAATTCCGGCATAATTTCCCCTTGAGCAAAATCGTGTTCAAAGTGTGTCGCAGACACCGACATCAGGCAAATAAAAGTCGCACTAAATGGAAATCACGAAATTCAGGCAATAAAAAACCCGGCCGGAGCCGGGTTTTAGCAATCCACTAAAATTATTTAATTTTAGCTTCTTTATAGATCACGTGTTGACGGACAACTGGATCGAATTTCTTCAGTTCCAATTTTTCCGGCTTAGTACGCTTGTTCTTCGTGGTGGTATAGAAGTGACCAGTACCAGCAGAAGAAACCAGCTTGATCTTCTCGCGAACACCTTTAGCCATGATGCAGTTCCTTAATACTTCTCACCGCGGGCACGCAGATCGGCCAAGACCGTCTCAATACCCTTCTTATCAATAACACGCATACCTTTAGCAGATACACGCAGAGTTACAAAGCGCTTCTCAGCCTCAACCCAAAAACGGTGGGAGTGCAGGTTCGGCAGAAAACGGCGTTTGGTCGCGTTCATTGCGTGGGAACGGTTGTTACCGCTCACCGGGCGCTTGCCAGTAACTTGGCAGACTCGGGACATGTCTATTCTCCAAAAATCAAATCAGCTCGAGCTTCGTATAGGGTATGGCCGCCTCGTCAGGCTTTTAGAGCCCATCTCAGCAAACTCCACTGAGAACCGACTCACTGTCGTCGGGTAAAAAACCAATTCATCAGGTCAGAAACCTGCTGAGATAGGCTCTTAACGCCAAACCCAAGATTCTCAAAGGTGGCGTAGTATACGCTCTGTAGCGTAAGTGCTCAAGTCCCGAACAGCTAAAGATCCCTAAGGATCTTCAAAAAACGAAGTTAAATCCAGCCGCGTTCGGCAAAAGATACCGTTTCTCCGTGGCCTACAACCAAATGGTCGAGGACACGAATTTCCAGCAACTGGCACGCTCGAATAATCTGTTCAGTTACTTTTCTGTCCATCAGACTGGGCTCAGCCCGACCGGATGGGTGATTATGCGCCAGAATTAGGGCTGCCGCATTAACCTTCATCGCACCACGAACAATTTCGCGGGGATACACTTCTACGTGCCCAATAGTACCAGCAAACATCTCCTCATGGCGAATAACGCGATGCTGGTTGTCGAGAAAAAGTACCAGGAACACCTCTCTTTCCCGAAAAACGAGTAAATTCTGCAAATATTCACGGATAACTTTGGGGCTGAGCATCGCATTTTCGGCACTCAGGTGGCGCAGATAAGCGCGGCGGGATAATTCGGACACCGCCACAAGTTGCGAAAACTTGGCAACCCCCATTCCTTTCGTGCGCGCCATGGCGTCAAAATCCGCCATCAGTAACTGATGCAATGAACCGAACTCTTCCAGCAGATTCTTTGCCAGGTCCATCACATGCAATCCCCGGCATCCTGTACGCAGGTAAATCGCCAGCAATTCCTGATCCGTCAGCTCTTTTGCCCCTTGCTGCAATAATTTTTCGCGCGGTGGCATCACTCCCGGCCACTGGTTTTGCTGTTTCGTCATCCTGACTCCTTTTTTGCGGCGATTGTGTCACAGCATTCTCCCTGTCATAACGTCCGGTATGTCAGCTTGCGAGATGTTACGCAGAATTTTTATTCCTCAACTTTCGACGCATCGCCAATAGCTGTCATCATTCCCCGTTATGCTAAAATGTCGCTTCTTTCAGCTTTCAACCAATCGGACAATGATGATGACGGGACTTTCCGGCAAACATATTGTGCTCGGTATCAGCGGTGGTATCGCTGCCTATAAAGCACCAGAACTGGTACGTCGCTTACGTGAAAGAGGCGCTGAAGTTCGCGTCGTCATGACAGAAGCGGCGAAATCTTTCGTGACTCCGCTGAGCCTGCAGGCTGTTTCTGGCTATCCGGTTTCTGACGACCTGCTTGATCCGGCGGCCGAAGCGGCAATGGGACATATCGAGTTAGGGAAATGGGCAGATTTAGTCATTATCGCGCCTGCCACAGCGGATTTGCTGGCTCGCATGAATGCTGGCATGGCAAATGATCTGCTGACGACGGTGTGTCTGGCGACAGCGGCACCGGTCGCGGTACTTCCTGCGATGAACCAGCAAATGTATCGTGCGGCCATCACGCAAGAAAACCTGCAAAGCCTGGCAGCACGGGGCACATTGTTGTGGGGGCCGGACAGCGGCAGTCAGGCCTGCGGCGATGTTGGCCCGGGACGTATGCTGGACCCGCTGGTGATTGTGGATATGGCCAATGCGCATTTCTCTTCGCGCAAGGATCTGGCGCATCTGAATATTATGGTGACCGCAGGCCCCACCCGTGAGCCGCTGGATCCTGTCCGCTTCATCAGTAATCACAGTTCCGGCAAAATGGGTTTTGCCATTGCCAAAGCCGCCGCTGAACGTGGTGCCAAAGTAACGCTGATCGCCGGGCCGGTGACGCAACCGACGCCTGCCCGTGTTCATCGTATTGATGTGGAAAGTGCGCTGGAAATGGAGCAAGCCGTCCAGCTTTCGGCAGCTTCTCAGCATATTTTTATTTCCTGCGCTGCCGTGGCAGATTATCGCGCAGAACGTATTGCTGATGAGAAGATCAAAAAGCAAGGCGATGAAATCACTGTAAAAATGATTAAAAACCCTGACATCGTCGCTGGCGTCGCGGCCATGACAGAAAACCGGCCTTACGTCGTGGGGTTTGCCGCTGAAACCCAGAATGTGGAAGAATACGCGCGGCAAAAAAGGATCCGTAAGAATCTGGATCTGATCTGCGCCAACGATGTTTCACTTGCCGGGCAAGGTTTCAACAGCGATTCCAATGCCTTGCATCTTTTTTGGCAGGACGGGGATAAAATCTTACCACTCAGCGATAAGTCCCTGCTTGGCCAACGTTTATTAGAAGAGATTGTCAGCCGTTATGATGAAAAAAATCGACATTAAAATTCTCGACCCGCGCATCGGTTCGACTTTCCCTTTACCGGCTTACGCGACACCGGGGTCTGCGGGTCTGGATTTACGCGCCTGTCTGGATGCTTCTGTAGAACTGAAACCGGGCGAAACCACACTGCTGCCAACAGGTCTGGCTATCCATATTGGTGATGCTAATCTGGCGGCGGTGATTTTGCCACGTTCCGGTCTGGGTCATAAACACGGCGTTGTACTGGGCAATCTGGTTGGCCTTATCGATTCAGATTATCAGGGCCAACTTATGGTGTCCGTCTGGAACCGTGGTCAGACAACATTTGTTATCGAACCGGGCGAGCGCATTGCTCAGATGGTGTTTGTGCCTGTCGTTCAGGCAGAATTCAATCTGGTGGAAGATTTTGACGCCAGTGAACGCGGCGAAGGGGGCTTTGGCCACTCAGGTCGCCAATAAGAACCTGTTCAGCACCGCTGATTTTGACGCGATATTGAACAGATCCTTATCACTATCAGACCGTAACAACGCGAAGGGAACGAAATAAGCCGCAGGATCACAGCGATTCATGCGGCAGTTGTGCGGTTTCTCCATGATTTTAGCCGTTTTTTAGCAAGGGTCTATTCAGACATGGCAGAGAAAGAAACGACAAAAAGGAACAGGCGCGAAGAGATTTTGCAGGCATTAGCGCAAATGCTTCAGTCCAGCGACGGCAGCCAGCGGATCACGACTGCAAAGCTCGCCGCCAGCGTGGGGGTTTCAGAAGCAGCTCTTTATCGTCATTTTCCCAGTAAAACGCGGATGTTTGACAGCTTAATTGAGTTTATCGAAGACAGTCTGATCACCCGTATCAATCTCATCCTGCAGGATGAAAAGGATACGCTAAACAGAATACGTCTGATTTTGCTGCTGATTTTAGGGTTTGCCGAGCGTAATCCGGGATTGACCCGTATTATGACCGGCCATGCCCTGATGTTTGAACAGGACCGTTTGCAGGGCCGCATCAACCAACTTTTCGAGCGGATTGAAGCGCAACTGCGTCAGGTACTGCGGGAAAAGAAAATGCGTGAAGGCAGCGGATTCATCAGCGATGAAACTCTACTCGCCAGCCAGTTACTGGCATTTTGCGAAGGGATGCTGTCACGTTTTGTACGTTCTGAATTCAAGTACAAACCGACTCAGGACTTCGATACCCGCTGGCCACTTATCTCTGCTCAGCTGCAATAAACGCGCAGGGACAAACGTCAAATCTAAAAAGGGCCGAAAGGCCCTTTTTTCATATTATGGCTGAATCATTTTCCCATTTTCATCCAGCATCGCGGTCAGTAACGCTGTGCCGTCATCACCTACCCGAAATGCACCATAACGCGCACGGGCGAAACGTTCACCTTGCCCTTCCTGGAAAAAATACGCATTAGTTCCCACCATCAGTGTTCCGGCATTCATATGATAGTTAACCCGTAATTCATCGGGCTTCAGCGGGTCACCGCTATCAAACCGCGCCTGAGTGACCTGCCGGTGCTCATTAACTGCCACAATAATTTTGCCACTAACAGGAAAACAAGGCGTCTGTGGAAGAGAATTACAACCCTGACGTTGCTGGTATAGCTCCTCTTGCAAAGATCGCGTGATGGCATAATTGAGAGCCATGTAATCCCCCTGCATCAAAGAACGCGGATCAACCGGCGCAAGCTGCAATATCATTACCGCACCCTGTTTAAGCACCTGCTCTTTTTGCCAGATACCCGCATTCACTGCGATCAGTGCCAGCAGTATCACTACTCCTGACAGCCATTTCCTCAGATTACGGGTTTGCATAAGCTTCCTCCTTACGCACGGGGATCAGTTTTTTGGCTGCAAAGGCCAGCGCCAGCAACACCACGCCGGTGACAAACATCAGAAGGGATTTCTGTAATAAGCTGACGCCGAGGAAGTAATACCAGTCGATAACATACAGCGCGAGGAAACAGCCGCTCGCGGCTAAAATCCCCTGATTTCCCTGATAACGCGCCATCAGTAATAGCCACAGCCCCAGGCCAATTCCCGGCGCATAAAAGGCTGCGACGCCACACACAACCGCCGCCACCAGATACAGCATTGCTGATGGCGTCTTTTTCACCACAGTCTGATACAAACACACCAGTACTAAACCTGCGGCAATGCCTGCGCCAGTTCCTCCCGAAAGAGGAAAATACTCCGCTGGCCGCCAGAAAACATCGAAGAGAAGCGAGGTGTTAATGGCGGAAAAACACTGCAATATCAGGCCGGAAGGAATACCCCAGAGGAGAGGAAAAACAGCCTCAGCCCATGATGTGGCTTTTAAGTTAATTTGTTCTCTGATAATCCACAGCCAGAAAATCACAATGACAGCAACCAGCGCTGAAACCGCCCAAAAACGGGTGACCGGCGGTAAATACATCCCTGTCAGCAAATTGCCGGAAAGGATCAGCAAAAATGTCAGCGCCGTTATCGCCATAAAGCGGAAAGTACGATCGCGCATTGCCAGCACCATCAACGTAAGCACCGGTAATGAACAGAGCGAGCCCACCAGGAAGGACATTTCCCAGTCGGGTTCAAAGAGAAGATAGAAACCAAAACAGAGGCCGCAGGTCGCGGCTATCGCCCATGCCAGCCCGATATGATGCTTACTCACGCCCTGCATACGCAAAAGCCCACCCGCAACAATTGCAAGGAGCAGAGAAGGGATAATCACCGTGGCTGCATTGGGGTCATTGAGCAGGTCGACAACATACAGCACCAGAATCAGCAGAAATAAAATAATCATCGCGGCGACCCAGCCACCGATACCCAGTGTCAGTCGCAGGTACCAGGGAAGATGAGAGGAGTGATCGTATTGCTGAATCTCTTCAATTTGCACCTGACTAAGCAAATCATTTCGGCGTAGTTGTTCCGTCAGCACTGCCATTTCCGTGGAAGAAACCTCGACCGGCTGGCTCTCATAGAGTTTACGCCGCCAGTAGAGCATCAGGGCGCCACATCCCGGCAGCCATAAAGCCATCAGGCAGCCCAGCATAAACAGGCCGCCAATATCGTAAGAACTGTCGAACATCTGCACGATCAGCACACATCCCACTGCCGCTGCGCTGGCGGTTCCCAGAGTCAGCATGCAGAGATCAGGATAGCGATAACGATAAAAGAAGTAACTCACCACTAAGACTGCCAGCCATAAAGCGGTGACGAAGGGGTGAGGGGTATCGTATCCCCAACCGGATATATTTTCGGCAACAATGCAAGTCAGCACTAATAGCAGGAAGCCAGCCATCACCCGGGAAAACCAGCGGCTGGCAAGCCAGGCGTGGGGATTGTGCTTAATGACCCGTATGGCCAGAACTTCGCGAATAATCAGGCACAACGTCTGCGCAATCAGATAGCTGTAGAGCGCAGTTGTGGGAAAATAGTCGAGACCGTCGAATACGGCGCTGTCCATCAGGGACATAGACACCGTGGCGTAATAGAGCTGAAACGTCAGATTGGCAAGTAACCAGGAGCAGAACCACAGACTGTTCTGTCGGGCGATTAAGGCTAAAGGCAGGAAAACAAACAGCCAGGCCCTGAACAGCTCCCAGCTGTCGGCCCCCGTCTGATAAATCTGGCCATAAAGGGCAAACAGAGCACCAAAGCCGAGACCCGCAGCCAGCAAGGCACTGCGTGCAATCCCGTCATACCAGCGCCACCAGACGACGACGGCAAGCGCAACGATCAGTAACTCGGCCAGCGCAAATTTTGCCATCTTTGGCATATCAGCCCAGTTCCAGGCTACAAAGAATACGGCACCGGCCACCAGTGATAACAGACCCAGCAGGGAGAGTAAGGGAACCAGAAATTTCTGCCATTCGGGATAACCCGGCCGGACGCCACAAAAGTCATAAATACGCTGACATGCGGCCGGCGTCAGGCTACCGCTTTTGACCAGACGCTCCGTCTGGCGACAGAGAAACTCTGCCGCCCGCGAAGGCATCCATTCTTTGCTGCCGGCTTCATTTTGTGTCATGACATCCCTGCCTTTGAGGTTTTACCCGATATTAAACACCATACTCCTGCCGGTAAGCCCGCACAGCAGCCAGATGGTCAGCCATTTCCGCCTTTTCTTCCAGATACTCAATCAGGTCGGCCAGCGTAATAATTGAAATCACTTTGCAATGATAGTCGCGCTCAACCTCCTGAATAGCGGAGATATCTGCGCGTCCACGTTCCTGACGGTCCAGAGAAATCAATACGCCAGCCAGAGTGGCTTTGTTCGCGTTGATGATTTCCATCGATTCACGGATGGCAGTACCGGCGGTGATCACATCATCGACCAGCATGACACGCCCCTGCAAAGGGCTGCCGACCAGCAAGCCGCCTTCACCATGGTCTTTGGCTTCTTTGCGGTTAAAGCAGTATGGCACATCGCGCTCATGATGCTCAGCCAGTGCAACCGCGGTGGTCGTCGCGATTGGAATACCTTTGTAAGCCGGGCCAAACACTAAATCGAAATCAATTTTGGAATCCACCAATGCTTCGGCATAAAAACGTCCCAGTAACGCCAGATCACGGCCAGTATTAAATAGACCAGCATTGAAGAAGTAAGGGCTGATGCGCCCGGACTTCAGGGTAAATTCACCGAATTTCAAAACCTGTTTGTTCAGTGCGAACTCAATAAACTGGCGCTGATAGGCTTTCATTGATGGTCTCCTCTATAACGTCTTATTTCTTATTGTCAGCCCGCAGGCCATAAAAAAGGCGACTTCTCAGTCGCCTTAAAAAATTATTCCGCCAGCGCCGCTTTCTGCGCCTGGAAGATAGTGTCGATGCCCCCTCTGGCGAGAGCAAGTAAACCGAGTAACTCTTCGTGGCTGAATGGCTCACCTTCTGCGGTGCCCTGCACCTCAATCATGCGGCCATCTTCCATCATCACCACGTTCATGTCGGTTTCTGCCGCTGAGTCTTCGACATACTCGAGATCACACAGCGCTTCGCCTTTCACGATGCCTACGGAAACCGCTGCAACCATGCCTTTCATCGGATTAGCTTTCAGTTTACCTGCAGCTACCAGCGCATTCAGTGCATCCGCCAGAGCAACGCAAGCACCAGAAATGGACGCAGTGCGCGTGCCGCCGTCCGCCTGCAACACATCACAGTCGAGCGTAATGGTGAATTCACCCAGCTTTTTCAGTTCCACCGCAGCACGCAGGGAACGGGCAATCAGACGCTGAATTTCCAGAGTACGACCGCCTTGCTTGCCTTTTGCGGCTTCACGCGCATTACGCGTATGGGTAGAACGCGGCAACATGCCGTACTCTGCGGTGATCCAACCTTGTCCCTGACCTTTCAGAAAACGCGGAACACCTTCCTCCACCGTCGCGGTACATAGCACTTTAGTATCACCAAACTCCACCAGCACGGAACCTTCAGCGTGTTTAGTGTAATGGCGGGTCAGTGTTACGGGGCGCACTTGTTGTGCATTTCGGCCTGCTGGACGCATGGATACTTCTCCGGGTCACGAATCATGTTTGGCTGCGCATTATACCCAAAAACATTCAGGTTGCATCAAGGCGGCAAGTGAATGAACTCCGCGAGCTTACTCACGTAAGCGACCGGAATGAGTAAACGACGCCAACGCAGAGGCAGCCTGAAGGGTGACGGGGATACGGACTTCAGGAGGTTATACCTATCATGACTGGCATGGCACGGCTATAATCGCTGCATCTTTACATTAACAGGTACGCATACATGATCAGAAGTATGACCGCTTATGCCCGACGCGAAATTAAGGGTGACTGGGGCAGCGCAGCGTGGGAACTCCGCTCGGTAAACCAACGTTATCTCGAAACCTACATCCGTCTGCCCGAGCAATTCCGCAGCCTGGAGCCGGTTGTCCGTGAGCGCATTCGCGCCCGGCTTACCCGCGGTAAAGTCGAATGTAATCTGCGTTTTGATCTCGATCCGGGCGCACAAAGCACGTTGCAGCTCAATGAAAAACTGGCGAAACAGCTGGTTGAAGCCGCGCAATGGGTGAAAATGCAAAGTGATGAAGGCGAAATTAATCCGCTGGAAGTCCTGCGCTGGCCGGGCGTGATGCTGGCTGAAGAACAGGATCTGGATGCCATCAGCACCGAGTTGCTGCTGGCGCTGGAAACAGCACTGGACGATTTCATCAGCGCACGCGAAAGCGAAGGTGCCGCACTGAAAACGATGATCGAACAGCGTCTCGACGGTGTGAGTGCAGAAGTGGTAAAAGTCCGCGCCCAGATGCCAAATATTCTGCAATGGCAGCGCGAGCGCCTGGTCAGCAAACTGGAAGATGCGCAGGTTCAGCTGGAAAATACCCGTCTGGAGCAGGAACTGGTTCTAATGGCGCAGCGTGTCGATGTAGCTGAAGAGCTGGACCGACTTGAAGCGCACGTCAAAGAAACACATAAAATCATGAAGAAAGAAGAAGCCGTGGGCCGTCGTCTTGATTTTATGATGCAGGAATTTAACCGCGAATCGAACACACTGGCATCTAAATCTATCAATGCTGATGTCACGACGTCAGCCATCGAGTTGAAAGTGTTGATCGAACAAATGCGCGAGCAGATTCAGAACATCGAGTAAATCCTCTCCCCCGCATAATAAAAAACGCCTCCGGTCATAAAACCCGAGGCGTTTTTTTATGCGTCAGCGAAGAAAGAAATTAGTCTTCCCAGCGTTTCAACAAGACACAGGCATTAACGCCACCGAAGCCGAAACCGTTTGATAAGGCATAGGTGATGTCATGTTTCTGCGCAGTATTACCGACGATGTTCAGACCGGCAGCCGCTTCGTCTTTGTTTTCCAGATTCAGCGTCGGAGGAACGATTTGGTCACGTACGGCAAGAATGGTGAAGATCGTCTCCAGCCCGCCAGCCGCGCCCAACAAGTGTCCGGTCGCAGATTTGGTAGACGTAACAGCCAGTTTGCCGTCAGTGCCAAACAGGGTTTTAATCGCATTGATTTCACCCAGATCACCCACCGGTGTAGACGTGGCATGAGCATTCAGATGTTGCACGTCTGATGGCTGAATACCCGCCTGACGCAGGGCGATTTTCATCGCGCGGCCCGCACCGTTGCCATCTTCCGCACCGGACGTCATGTGGTAGGCGTCACCGCTGGTGCCGTAACCGACAATCTCAGCCAGAATTTTGGCGCCACGTGCCTTCGCATGTTCCAGCTCTTCGATCACCAGCATGCCTGCGCCTTCGCCCATGATGAAACCATCACGCGCGCTGTCAAACGGACGGGAGGCTTTTTCCGGATGATCTTCATGACCGGTAGACATGGCCTTCGCTGCAGCAAAACCGCCCAGGCTCACGGTATCAATCGCCGCTTCTGCGCCGCCACAAAGCGCAACATCGGCTTCGTCATTGCGAATCAAACGCACTGCATCACCAATCGCCTGAACACCTGCCGCGCAAGCCGTTACCGGTGCGCCAATCGGGCCTTTGAACTGATGTTTAATCGAAACCTGGCCAGACGCCAGATTCACCAGGAATGAAGGTATAGTGAAAGGCGACAAACGCTTAGCGCCACGGCTGTCATTGGTGCGCACGGCATGGGCAATAGCCGGGAAGCCGCCGATACCAGAACCGATGATAGTTGCGGTACGTTCCTGTTGTTCCTGCGTTTCTGCTTTCCAGCCAGCGTCAGCAATAGCCATATCCGCAGCAGCCATCGCAAACAGAATGAAACGGTCCATTTTTTTCTGGTCTTTCGGTACCACGAACATATCCGGATCGAATCCTGACTCAGGGTCCTGTTCTTTAGTTTGTACCTGACCACCAATTTTCACAGTCAACGTTTCAACAATCTCTTCCGGCAAAACTCGGATACCAGACTGACCGGCCAGCAGACGCTTCCAGATAGTTTCGATATCACAGCCCAGAGGACTCACAGCCCCCATGCCGGTAATAACCACTCGACGATGAGTCATAAAACATTCCTCTCTGTCTGTATAAGACGTAAGTTTCTGCAGGCGATTACATGAACCGGCCAGAAACGGGTTTCTGGATAATAAAGCCTGACAGTATGTGACGAATTACGTTTTTGTAAACCCGTAACCCAAAATTTTATTGTGCCTACTTTGCGAGGCTACGCAACACCAGGCTGGTGATTGCCTGAACGCGTTCTTCCAGTTGTTCAGGTGTTTTTTGTTCCAGCAATAACGGATGCGAGAAGGGGGTTGTCACCGTGGTGATCGCCATACAAACCTCATCCAGCGGCGTTTTACGCTCAAATTCACCGGATTCCCGGCCGTCGGCAACCACTTTCTCAACAATGCTGTATATCATAGCACGATGATTTAATGTGGATTTCCATCGCTGAGCTGAGGCTATCGCGGCCAGATCATGTAATTTCCTGTCCAGGAAAAAGAGATCCAGACTACGTGTCAGCAGCGTTTTAAAAATAGATCTCAGGCGCAGAGTCGCACTTTGGTCACTTTGCGCAATCACCATGAGCGCTTCATCTATCTGCCCCACCCGCTGCGAGCAAATGGCTTCGCCAATAGCTTGTTTAGACTCAAAAAACTTATAAATATAAGCACTTGAAACGCCAATCGACTTGGCAAGATCCGCCACCGACGTTTTGGCATAGCCATAAAGACGAAAGTGCTCGAATGCCGCATCTATAATTTGTTCACGCCGTTCGTGCTCGGCAGGTCCACGCTGTGTTAACGCAACCGGAATATCGGGCTTCATACACTCCTCCGGGCAGATTAAACAATTAAGCCGTGCGTCAATGAGTGACGATTTTAATTAATCGTAACCTATAAGCGAAGAAAATTCACCTCTGATAAAAAACGGCGTCATGGATAAATGGAAAAGCACCGTCAAAACAAACGAGTAATCACCAATTTTCTAATCTAAAATAATGCAACATTTTCTCTTACCCTTTAGTAATGGCTGACACGAGAGAAATCAGCATTAGATAAAGTAATGTTAAAAGCCATGTAAAAGAAAAACTCAGTCGCCAGCTAATGGGAAACTCATTACTCTACGCGGCTACCGTTTCCTCACTGACTGATTTGTCTGGCGCACATCCATGTTACTCACCGTTCTTTATATTATTGGGATCACCGCAGAAGCCATGACCGGTGCTCTGGCTGCCGGACGTCGGAAAATGGACTCCTTTGGCGTCATTATTATTGCTGCAGCGACGGCCATTGGCGGCGGTTCTGTTCGCGACATGCTTTTAGGGCATTACCCATTGGGATGGGTTAAGCATCCGGAGTACATCGTGATTGTGGCTGTGGCCGCGCTAATGACCACCTGGCTGGCTCCTTTAATGCAACATCTGCGAAAGCTCTTTTTAGTGCTTGATGCCGTGGGGCTGGTGGTGTTTTCCATTATCGGGACACAAGTGGCCCTCGATATGGGACATGGCGCTATCATTGCTTCGGTTTGTGCGGTCATTACCGGTGTTTTTGGCGGCGTGCTGCGGGACATGATGTGTAATCAGATCCCGCTGGTCTTTCAGAAAGAAATTTATGCCGGCGTGTCATTTGCCTCAGCCTGGGTTTACATCGGGCTACAATATTTCTCACTGCCCCACAATCTGGTGGTTATTATCACGTTACTGATCGGCTTTACCGCGCGTCTTATTGCGCTGCGTTTTCGCCTTGGATTGCCTGTGTTTAATTACCCGCATTCGGACCACTAATGCGTCCTTCCTGTAGCCCGTTAGCGGAATGCAGGCAATTGCGCCTGCCTCAGAGCTTCGGTCAAAATCTCGACGTCCGGATGATGAATAAAATCAAAAACCTGAGCGGCCCGCTTTCTCCCGATCCCCTCAGTCATTTCCCAGTCGCGAGACGTCAGCTGTTTCAACCTGTTCCAGCTTTGCTGGCGTTCTGCAAATCCCAAGGCAAAAGAAGGAAATCCTATTGCTGACAGCCAGCGCCGGAAGCTCCTTTCGCGTGCAAGATGAATTTGCGCCATCAGTTTTTGCGCCTGTTTAACACCGATACCCGGAACCGCAGCCAGCTCTTTCTCGTTAAAGCTTAACCAACTGATCAGAGAATCCGCCGGGGAAGCATCCAGTAACTTTTGCCATGTGGCCCCGCCGAACCCCGCCATATCTAACGCTTCCGGCCCGCTAAGCCAGATCAGACGTGAGAGAAACTGCTGCATACAGCCCGGTTCAGGCGTAAAGCAGGAAAGTGCGTTATAGCGCGTTGGTTCAGGCAAAGGCATTTCCGTACGCTTACTTACCCGCCATGTCACTTCATCAAGGCGCGGGATCCCCTGTCCGGCCAGCGCGACAGCGACCTGATCGCCAGGAAGAACATCCCATTGTCTGAACCGGCTAACCGATCCCACACTCACCTTACTGACTAACTTATCGTCCAGCCTCAGGGGCTTCAGGTTGAGGATAACGGTCACTTTCCCGCTTCGTCCTGTGGTGGTGGTGATACCCGTGACATCGGTGAGCTCTCTGGCGGGCGGATATTTCCAGGCAACCGCCCAGACTGCGGGTTTATTTTGCCAGTATTTCCCGGCAGGCTCTTCTTGCTGACGAACAACCACACCATCCGTCACAAAAGGCAGAGGCTGGTGAAACCAGTCTTCACGCCACTTTTCCACATCTTCGACAGCGCTCACCGCATGCGTGAACTGAGCCACAACCGGAAAACCGAACTGGCTCAGCTTCTCCAGGTGGTCAGCCATAAGCGTGGGTCCATCCGGCCATGACCAGATAAAAATACCCGTCTGCTTCAGCAGGTCAGAAGCAGAAGCAGAAGCAGAAGCACGCATCATTGCACCCGCAACTTTTGATCTTGCATTCATCCCGCCATCAGCACTTTGTTGATGACCGGTCATCAACAGATAAAGCTCGCCCTGTAATATCAACTCAGGGCTCATGTCCGGGATATGCAGCGGGATCGCCGGAATTGACGCGGCTTTTACCGTCCAGTTTTGTCCTTTCTCACCATCGCCACGACTTACCAGTGCGGCCAGCTGCCCATAACGGTAAATCAGCGACACCGCTACGCCATCGATTTTGGGCTGCACCCACAGATTCTTTCGCCCTTGCATCCAGTTTGCGACAGCATGTTTATCTTTCATTTTATGCAGGCCGGTATGAGCCACCGGATGCGTAAATTCAGCATCATCACTCGCTGGCACTGTTAGTTCAGGCACCGGCTGGCTGGCACACTGTAGCCAGAGACGTTGTTTCTGACGCAAATGATCATAGACCGAATCTTCTATCGGGCTGCTGCCAGACTGATGGTAGGCTGCATCCCACTGGGTCAGCTGAGCGGTGAGATGGTGGGTTTCCTGTGTCAGGCGTTCTGATGGCCAGACAGGGCAGTCTGGCGACGGCATATTCTTACCGTAAACAGAGAAAGCAAAAGGGAACAGGCAGATGAGAAAAATAAACTGGCGCATTGGCACCTCCTTGTGAAGGCAAGTAAACGCCGGTGTAATTTTTCCTGCCAGTGGCATAACCCCTTCTTGCGAGATACCTTCCTGGTTATTTCATCTGTTGCTGCAACGAAGGAAAAATTTGGAATGCGGCACGTAAATCTGTCAGGAAAGGCTATTTTCTCTGGCAAAGTTGCGATGAAATACGTCTGGGCGCTGCACCGAATGCAGCGAGCGTGTATACTGTGCGAGAGATCACTCTTCGCATACTTCCTATCAACCCATTCAGTTGAAACGTCATCATGGTTCAAGGCACGCTATATATTGTCTCCGCCCCTAGTGGAGCAGGCAAATCAAGTCTGATTCAGGCTTTACTTAAAACACAACCGCTCTACGACACACAGGTTTCTATTTCTCATACGACCCGAGCTATACGTCCGGGCGAGAAAGATGGCGAGCATTACTTCTTTGTCGACAAAGAAGCGTTTCGCGAGATGATTGAACGTGATGCCTTTTTAGAACACGCAGAAGTTTTTGGTAACTATTACGGGACTTCGCGTGAAACCATTGAGCAGGTTTTAGCGTCGGGTGTGGATGTTTTTCTGGATATCGACTGGCAGGGCGCGCAGCAAATTCGGAAAAAAATGCCGCAGGCACGCAGTATTTTTGTCTTACCGCCATCGAAAGATGAGCTAGACCGTCGCCTGCGTGGCCGCGGGCAAGACAGCGAAGCCGTTATCGCAAAACGTATGGCACAAGCCGTAGCTGAAATGACACACTTTGCCGAATACGACTATTTAATTGTGAATGATGATTTTGATCTGGCTTTATCGGATTTAAAAACCATTATTCGCGCTGAACGTCTGCGTCTGAGCCGTCAGCGGCTCCGTCATGACGGATTAATCACCAAACTATTGGCAGACTGAAGTCACTTTCAGTATTATGCCCAGTCTTTCGTCACCCTGTGGAGTAGCACATATATGGCACGCGTAACTGTTCAAGACGCTGTTGAAAAAATTGGTAACCGTTTTGACCTGGTGTTGGTGGCTGCTCGTCGCGCACGCCAGCTGCAATCTGGTGGTAAAGATCCACTGGTCGCTGAAGAAAACGATAAAGTCACTGTAATTGCCCTGCGCGAAATCGAAGAAGGCCTGATCACCAATCAGATCCTCGACGTTCGTGACCGTCAGGAGCAACAGGAGCAGGAAGCCGCAGAGATTCAGGCAGTGACTGCCATCGCTGAAGGCCGTCGTTAATTAACGAAACGGATCTCACTTGTATATCTTTGAAAGCCTGAATCAACTGATTCAAAAATACCTGCCGGAGGAGCAAATTAAGCGCCTCGTGCAGGCTTACCTCGTGGCGCGGGACGCGCACGAGGGGCAAACACGTTCCAGCGGTGAGCCGTATATTACTCACCCGGTGGCCGTGGCATGTATTTTGGCTGAAATGAGGCTCGATCATGAGACTCTGATGGCGGCGTTATTACACGACGTTATCGAAGACACGCCTGCAACTTACCAGGACATGGAACAACTGTTTGGCAAAAGCGTTGCTGAGCTGGTTGAAGGCGTTTCAAAGTTAGACAAGCTGAAATTCCGTGATAAGAAAGAAGCGCAGGCGGAAAACTTCCGCAAAATGGTCATGGCGATGGTGCAAGATATCCGCGTCATTTTGATCAAACTCGCTGACCGTACTCATAACATGCGCACGCTGGGCTCTTTACGCCCGGACAAACGTCGCCGCATTGCCCGTGAAACGCTGGAAATTTACAGCCCGCTGGCACACCGTTTGGGTATTCATCACCTGAAAACCGAGCTCGAAGAGCTGGGCTTCGAAGCCCTTTATCCAAACCGTTATCGCGTCATCAAAGAAGTGGTGAAAGCTGCGCGTGGTAACCGTAAAGAGATGATCCAGAAAATCCTCTCTGAGATTGAAGGCCGTTTAACCGAAGCCGGCATTCAGTGCCGTGTCAGTGGTCGCGAAAAACACCTGTATTCTATCTATTGCAAAATGCACCTGAAGGAACAGCGTTTCCATTCTATTATGGATATCTACGCCTTCCGGGTGATCGTTAAAGAACTCGATACCTGTTATCGCGTGTTAGGACAGGCACATAGCCTGTACAAACCGCGTCCGGGTCGGGTTAAAGATTACATCGCCATCCCAAAAGCCAACGGCTATCAATCTTTGCATACATCACTAATCGGTCCGCATGGTGTGCCGGTTGAAGTACAGATCCGTACGGAAGATATGGATCAGATGGCGGAGATGGGGGTTGCGGCTCACTGGGCTTATAAAGAGAACAGTGAAACCAGCACCACCGCACAGATCCGTGCTCAGCGTTGGTTACAGAGTCTGCTTGAGCTGCAACAAAGTGCAGGCAACTCCTTTGAATTTATTGAGAGCGTGAAATCGGATCTGTTCCCGGACGAGATTTACGTCTTTACGCCGGAAGGTCGTATCGTCGAATTGCCTGCGGGCGCGACACCGGTCGACTTTGCTTATGCTGTGCATACCGATATCGGCCATGCCTGCGTTGGCGCGCGCGTTGACCGCCAGCCGTATCCGCTCTCGCAACCGCTGACCAGCGGACAAACTATCGAAATCATTACCGCACCGGGCGCCCGCCCGAATGCTGCCTGGCTGAACTTTGTCGTCAGCTCACGTGCACGCGCCAAAATCCGCCAGATGCTGAAGAACCTGAAACGTGATGATTCGGTTTCACTTGGCCGTCGCCTGCTGAATCATGCGCTGGGTGCCGGTAAAAAACTGTCAGACATTCCGCCGGAAAACATCAAAAACGAGCTGGATCGTATGAAGCTCGCCGCGATGGATGACCTGCTGGCGGAAATCGGTCTCGGCAATGCCATGAGCGTTGTGGTTGCCAAAAACCTGATGGGTGACCAGTCTTCAATGGCATCGTCAGGTACCCGTAATCTGCCGATTAAAGGCGCAGATGGCGTGCTGATCACGTTCGCGAAATGTTGCCGTCCGATTCCGGGTGACCCGATTATTGCCCACGTCAGTCCGGGCAAAGGGCTGGTGATCCATCATGAATCCTGCCGTAATATTCGCGGTTATCAGAAAGAACCTGAGAAATTCATGGCCGTTGACTGGGATAACCACCAGGAAACTGATCAGGAATTTATCGCTGAAATCAAAGTTGATATGTTCAACCATCAGGGCGCACTGGCGAACCTGACCGCTGCAATTAATGCCGCGCAGTCGAACATTCAGAATCTGAGCACCGAAGAAAAAGACGGTCGCGTCTACAGCGCCTTTATCCGCCTGACGACCCGCGATCGCGTTCATCTGGCGAATATCATGCGTAAAATCCGTATCATGCCGGACGTCATCAAAGTTACCCGCAACCGAAACTGATTGTTATGACCCCAGAACGTTATGCCCGCATCCGCGAAATGCTTGCGGCCCGACAGCCAGACCTGACGGTCTGTATGGAACAGGTGCATAAACCACATAACGTTTCTGCCGTCATCCGTACGGCAGACGCCGTCGGCGTTCACGAAATCCACGCTGTCTGGCCTACGACCCGAATGAAGACACTGGTCTCTTCGGCGGCAGGCAGCAACAGCTGGGTTCAGGTCAAAACACACAAAACCATTCAGGATGCCGTCGCCAAAATGAAGGCGAAGGGCATGCAAATCCTGGCAACCAACTTGTCAGAGAAAGCCGTCGACTTCCGCGCGATTGATTACACCCGCCCGACCTGCATATTGCTGGGTCAGGAGAAAACCGGTATCACACCTGAAGCGTTAGCGCTGGCTGACAGCGATATCATCATTCCGATGATCGGTATGGTGCAATCTCTGAACGTCTCCGTTGCCTCGGCGCTTATCCTGTACGAAGCACAGCGCCAGCGCGAAAACGCCGGTATGTATCGCCGCGACAGCAGTCTGCTGAGCGAGAAGGAACAGCAGCGACTGCTGTTTGAAGGCGGCTATCCCGTTCTGTCCAATGTGGCGAAGCGAAAGAAGCTTCCCCGCCCTTTCATTGACGATCACGGGCAAATCATTGCCGATGATGAATGGTGGTCGGCGATGCAAATGACGGTCAAAAAAAGATGAAAGGCCGCCTGCTCGACGCCATCCCGCTGACGTCGCTTTCCGGCGTCGGAGCCAGTCAGGCAGACAAGCTCGCCAAACTCGGCCTTGAAACTATTCAGGATTTACTGCTTCATCTTCCTTTACGCTATGAAGATCGTACCCGCCTTTACACCATCAATGATTTACAGCCCGGCATTTTCGCCACCATAGAAGGCGAAGTGTTGCGTAGTGATATCAGTTTTGGCCGCCGCAGAATGCTGACCTGTCAGATAAGTGACGGCACTGACATGGCGACGTTGCGCTTCTTCAACTTTAACGCCGCGATGAAAAACAGCCTGGCAACAGGTCGCCGTGTTACCGCTTATGGTGAAATCAAACGCGGCACGATCGGTGCTGAAATCATTCATCCGGAATACCGCATTCAGGGTGAAAACAGCGAAGTCGTTCTGCAGGAATCACTGACGCCGGTTTATCCGACAACGGAAGGTATCCGCCAGGCGACCTTGCGTAAACTGACGGATCAGGCACTTGAACTGCTCGACACCGTACCTGTCGCCGAACTGTTGCCAGAGGAACTGAGTCGTTCGCTGATCCCGCTTCCTCAGGCGCTGCATTTGCTGCACCGCCCGCCGCCAGATATCCAGCTTGCAGACCTTGAAAAAGGTCATCATCCGGCTCAACGCCGCCTGATTATGGAAGAACTTCTGGCACATAATCTCAGTATGCTGGCTGTCCGCGCCGGTACGCAGAGTTATAAAGCTCTGCCGTTGCATCATGACGACCGCCTGAAAAATCAGTTCCTCGCGTCGCTTCCTTTCAGCCCGACCGGTGCGCAAGCACGGGTTGTGGCAGAAATTGAACAGGACCTGGCAAAAAGTTATCCCATGATGCGTCTGGTGCAGGGCGACGTGGGATCAGGTAAAACGCTGGTAGCCGCCCTCGCCGCACTTTGCGCTATTGCTCAGGGCCAACAGGTCGGATTAATGGCGCCGACAGAATTGCTGGCCGAACAGCATGCCAATAATTTCCGTCAGTGGTTTGAGCCACTGGGTATTCAGGTCGGCTGGCTGGCGGGCAAACAAAAGGGTAAAGCCCGGCAGGCACAGCAGGATGCGATCGCCAGCGGACAGGTGTCGATGGTGGTGGGAACGCACGCTATCTTCCAGGAACAGGTTTTGTTCTCGTCACTGTCGCTGGTCATTATCGATGAACAGCACCGTTTCGGTGTGCATCAGCGTCTGGCGTTGTGGGAAAAAGGTCTGCAACAGGGCTTCCATCCACATCAGTTGATCATGACCGCCACGCCGATCCCACGCACACTGGCAATGACGGCTTACGCTGATCTTGATACCTCTGTGATCGACGAACTCCCGCCAGGCCGCACGCCGGTGACTACTGTCGCCATTCCGGACACCCGCCGCAGTGATATTATCAGCCGCGTCAAAAGTGCCTGCGAGCAGGAAAATCGTCAGGCTTATTGGGTGTGTACGCTGATTGAAGAATCGGAAATGCTGGAAGCGCAGGCCGCTGAAGCCACATGGGAAGGCCTGAAGGAGGCACTCCCGGCGCTGAATATTGGACTGGTTCACGGTCGTATGAAAGCCCAGGAAAAGCAGGCCGTTATGCAGGCATTCAAACAGGGTGAAGTGCAGCTTCTGGTGGCAACGACTGTCATTGAAGTCGGCGTTGACGTACCGAATGCCAGCCTGATGATTATCGAAAACCCGGAGCGTTTAGGGCTGGCGCAGTTGCACCAGTTACGTGGGCGCGTTGGACGTGGTGCCGTTGCTTCTCACTGTGTACTGCTCTACAAAACGCCGCTCAGCAAAACAGCGCAGAAACGTTTGCAGGTTTTACGCGACAGCAACGATGGCTTCGTTATCGCACAGCAGGATTTGGAAATCCGCGGGCCGGGTGAACTACTGGGCACGCGCCAGACCGGCAGCGCTGAATTTAAAGTCGCTGATTTATTACGTGATCAGGCGATGATCCCGGATGTACAGCGCATTGCGCGTTATCTGCAGCAACAATTCCCTGATCATGCCAAAGCCCTGATTGAGCGCTGGCTGCCAGAAAGAGTCCGTTACACCAACGCCTGATCTCTCTTTTCGCTCATTAACTTCATCAAATCATTATTAAAAATGATGTTTTGTTTCCAACATATTCTCTTCTCTTTTCCCTATTGTGCCCCCAAAACCACTCTCCGCACTGGTTATTTGATAACCTTCACAGAGTGGGGAAAAGCCGGTAACCGGTTTCACCTTCCGTCACTACACTGATGATAATTAAGGCAACCCTGTCTGATGTCCTCAACATAAGGCCAAATCATCATGAGTATCAGCCAATCCCTCTTCACTTTTATAGAACAGAAAATCAGCCCCTTCGCCGCACGATTATCCTCACAGCGACATGTCATGGCAGTGCGTGATGGCTTCATCTCAGCAATGCCCTTTATGATTGTTGGTTCGTTTTTACTGGTTTTTGTTCACCCGCCATTTTCGCCCGAATCTTCATGGGGCTTCGCCAGAAGCTGGCTGGCGCTCTCGGCAAAATATGAAGTGCAGATCCTGACGCCGTTCAATATGACGATGGGCATTATGTCCATCTACATCTCGGCATCGATTGCCTACAATCTGGCAAGAAGTTACAAGCTAGACCCGTTCATGACCGCAATGCTGGCGCTGATGTCTTTCCTGCTGGTCGCAGCACCGCAGATTGATGAAAAGATGTCGACGGCGGCGCTGGGCGGCGTGGGGATCTTTACGGCTATTCTGGTGGCGATTTATGTCACCGAACTGACGCGGTTATTGAAAAAATACAATATCGGTATCCGTTTACCCGAACAGGTACCTTCAAACATTAAGCATTCGTTTGATTTGCTGATCCCGATTGTGGCCGTGGTGATTACACTTTTCCCACTGAGCTTACTGGTCCAGTCAGGGTTTGATATGTTGCTGCCACAGGCGATTATGGCGCTGTTCGAACCCCTGATTTCTGCCGCAGACTCGCTGCCTGCTGTACTTCTCGCCGTGCTGATTTGCCACCTGTTGTGGTTCGCCGGCATTCATGGCTCGGCCATTGTATCTGGCATGTTGCAGGCTTTTTGGTTAACCAATCTCGGGCTGAATCAGACAGATCTCGCTGCCGGTTTACCCATGACGCACATCATGACCGAGGCATTCTGGAATTTCCTGATCGTGATTGGCGGGTCCGGCGCGACAATGGGACTGGTCCTGCTGTTTTGTCGCAGTAAGTCAGCGCATCTGCGCACCATGGGGAAACTCAGTCTGGTGCCAAGCTGTTTCAATATCAATGAGCCGGTGATTTTTGGCACACCTATCGTCATGAATCCGGTATTTTTCATCCCCTTCCTGCTGGCACCGATGGTCAATGCCGTTATCGCCTATCTGGCCGTATCGACGGATCTGCTCCCGCATATGATTTCACTGGTCCCCTGGACATCGCCGGCACCGATCGGGGCGGCCTGGGCGATGGGCTGGGATTTCAAAGTGTCGGTTCTGGTTATCCTGCTGATGGCACTGTCGATGGTAATTTATTATCCATTCTTCAAAGTCTACGAGAAGCAGTTACTGACGCAGGAAAAAGCCGCTGAGGCCGAACAGGTGTTCACTGAGAAGGCGGACGCGGCACAATAAACCCGACGGGAAGGAATCGTCAGGCACAGAAGCGATGTTTCTGTGCCTGTTTTTTTAGCTGATAGCCGGGAATACAGGCAGCATCAGATAGAGTTTAATCACAATCGCATTGGCGATATCGATGAAGAATGCGCCCACCATCGGCACCACCAGAAACGCCAGATGCGAAGGGCCAAACTGGTTGGTGATCGCCTGCATATTGGCAATGGCCGTCGGGGTGGCACCCAGCCCGAAACCACAGTGTCCTGCCGCCAACACCGCCGCATCGTAGTTTTTCCCCATCACGCGATAAGTCACGAAAATCGCGTAAAGCGCCATCGCGAGGGCTTGAACGATAAGAATTGCCATCATCGGCAAGGCAAGTGCCGCCATCTCCCACAACTTAAGGCTCATCAATGCCATGGCAAGGAACAGTGACAAACTGACGTTACCCAGCACGGATACCGCACGGTCGAAGACACGATAAAAACCGAGCCATGCCAGCATATTACTCAGGATCACACCAACGAAGAGCACGCAGACAAAGGTTGGGATTTCAAATGCCGAGCCTTGCAACAGACTGGCGGTATATGTCCCTGCCATCAGGCAAATCGCGATCAGGGCAATGGTTTCAACCATCACCAGTGGTGTAATCATCCTGCCAATCGACGGTTTCTCAAATGCGCTCGGATCGACCATATCCTCGGGGTTTCCGTTGGGGGTGGAAGAATGGCTGACCAGATAGCGCGCTACCGGCCCCCCAATAATACCGCCGAGCACCAGACCAAAAGTTGCGCAAGCCATCGCGACTTCCGTCGCATTTTCAAAGCCATAACGCTCGATAAACAGCTTGCTCCATGCCGCGCCGGTGCCGTGGCCACCTGAAAGGGTAATCGACCCCGCCAGCAACCCCATCAGCGGATCCAGCCCGAGCATTTTCGCCATTCCGATACCGATGGCATTTTGCAAAAGCAGTAAGCCCACGACGACAAACACCAGCAGAAACAGCGATTTGCCGCCTGCCCGCAGACTTGCCAGATTGGCGTTAAGACCGATCGTGGCAAAAAATGCCAGCATCAGTGGCTCTTTTAAAGACATGTCGAAACCGACTTCCCAGCCGAATATCTGGTTGGCGATCAGTAACAATAAAGCGACCAGCAAACCACCGGCAACGGGTTCAGGAATGGTGTATTTTTTGAGGAATTTGACCGACTGGACGCATTTCCGTCCTAAAAGGAGCACCAACGTGGCGGCAACCAGGGTGCCGTAGGTATCGAGTTGAATCATTGACGAACTCCATTTTAAAATAAATCCAATAAAATTATCGAGTTATAAAAACTTCACTGACATGTTTTTTCCCAGAAGCTGAATTAGAAGTCATTCAAGCTGCGTCAGGCAAGAAAAACAGGCCATAAATCCCGTCCAATCCAAAACCAGTCGAGGAATATTGCCATTAGCAAACGATTGCTTTTGTCGTTAATTTCAATAAAAATGCCCGCTTTGCCGCTTATTGGAATGCCACAGCATGAGTTCGCAAACCGCAGAACAAGAAACACAGCAACCCGATCTTTCCCGCCAGCAAAAAAGTGAACTGATTTACCGGCTCGAGGACCGCCCGCCATTACCTCAAACGTTATTCGCCGCCTGTCAGCATTTGCTGGCGATGTTTGTTGCGGTAATCACACCAGCACTACTGATTTGCCAGGCGCTGGGTTTGCCCGCGCAGGACACGCAGCACATCATCAGCATGTCGCTGTTCGCCTCCGGCCTGGCTTCTATTTTGCAGATTAAAACCTGGGGACCGGTCGGCTCGGGTTTACTCTCGATTCAGGGCACCAGCTTTAACTTTGTTGCGCCGCTGATCATGGGCGGAATGGCGCTGAAAAATGGCGGTGCGGATGTGCCGACCATGATGGCGGCGCTGTTCGGCACCCTGATGCTGGCTTCCTGCACTGAAATCATTCTTTCCCGTTTCCTGCATCTCGCACGTCGCATCATTACGCCGCTGGTTTCCGGCATCGTGGTGATGATTATCGGGCTGTCGCTGATTCAGGTCGGTCTGACGTCTATCGGCGGCGGTTATGCGGCCATGAGCGATCACACATTCGGGGCACCGAAAAATCTGCTGCTGGCTGCCGTCGTGCTGGTAGTGATTGTTCTGCTGAACCGTCAACGTAACCCTTACCTGCGTGTCGCCTCTCTGGTTATCGCCATGGCGGTGGGTTATCTGGTGGCCTGGATGACGGGCATGTTGCCAACCGTTGCGCCAGCCGCGCAAAGCAACTGGATAACATTACCAACGCCGCTGTATTACGGACTGGGTTTTGACTGGAATTTGCTGATCCCGCTGATGCTGATTTTCATGGTGACATCGCTGGAAACCATCGGTGATATTACCGCAACCTCGGACGTTTCTGAGCAACCGGTCAGCGGCCCGCTGTACATGAAGCGCATCAAAGGCGGCGTTCTGGCCAATGGCCTGAACTCGATGCTTTCTGCTGTATTTAACACCTTCCCGAATTCCTGCTTCGGGCAGAACAACGGCGTCATTCAACTGACCGGCGTTGCCAGCCGCTATGTCGGTTTTGTGGTCGCGCTGATGCTGATCATCCTCGGGCTGTTCCCGGCTGTTGCGGGATTTGTGCAGCATATTCCTGAACCGGTACTGGGCGGCGCGACCATCGTGATGTTCGGTACCATTGCCGCTTCGGGTGTGCGCATTGTTTCCCGCGAGCGTCTGAATCGCCGCGCGATTATGATCATGGCGCTTTCTCTCGCCGTCGGTATGGGTGTTTCTCAGCAGCCGCTGATCCTGCAATTCGCACCGGACTGGCTGAAAACCCTTCTCTCTTCTGGCATTGCAGCGGGCGGCATTACTGCGATTGTTCTGAATCTGGTTTTCCCTCACGAGAAGTAAAAGCAGGATGTAATCCGCGTGCAACAGCGGCAGAGGGTCTGGAACCTCTGCCGCTTTTTATTGCCTCCATTTGGCTAACCTGTTGAGAAAATTCGCTGTTTGCGGCATAAACAAAGAATCTTTTTCCATTTTCCCGTTACAGGGCTCCAGACGATGAGATTTATCGGTAAAATTTTGCTGACGTTCGCCTTACTTCTGGTGCTGGCGATCGTGCTGGTGTACGTCCTATTACAAACCCGCTGGGCTGCTGGCTGGGTCAGCCGCTGGGTCAGCAATAACAGCGAGTACCGTCTCTCCGTGGAGAAACTCGACCATAACTGGTCGTCGCCGGGTCGGGTGACGTTAACCAATGTCATCTTCGGGCAGAAGAATCAGCCGGAAGTGCTGAATGCCGGTGAAGTTGATCTGGATTTAAGCTGGCGTCAGATCACCGAGCCACGCTTTTTCGATCGCGTCGTGCTGGTCAGCGGACGCCTCAATGTCAGTCCTTCGTCAATGAATTTGCCATTGCAGGCCAATACCCTGCAACTGAGTAAAATGGCGCTCACCGGCAATACCGCTGGCTTAGACATTCAGGGTCAGCAGATTAACGCCGGTATTTCGCCGTGGCAGCCAAAACCCAATCAGCTTTTAGGCGATAAGGCAGACTTCCAGCTGAGCGCCGCCAGCCTGACGGTCAACGGACTGCCGGCCGAAAATGTGCTGATTCAGGGCAACATCAATAATAAGAATCTGACGCTGAGTAATTTTGGCGGCGATCTGGCTCGCGGTCAGTTAACGGGTAAAGCGACGCAGGCCGCCGATGGCAGCTGGAACATAGAAAACCTGCGACTGAGCAATGTGCGTCTGCAAACCTCGAAACCGCTTTCTGCTTTCTTCGACGACTTCCAGACCCTGCCAAAAGTGACTATTCAGCGACTTGATCTGATCGACGCGCGTTTGCAGGGAACAGACTGGGCATTCAGCGACGTTGATTTGTCCGTGCAGGATCTGACGCTCGAAAAAGGCGACTGGCAAAGTGATGACGGCGAAATCACCCTGAATGCGACGGATATGATTGATGGAAACCTGCATATTCAGGATCCGATCATCAGCCTCGACCTTTCGCCGCAGGGCATTGCGATCAAACAAGCTACGGCGCGCTGGGAGCGCAGTTTATTGCGCACGACCGGCAACTGGCTGCGCGCCAACAAACGCCTTCAGCTTGATGAAGTGTCTGTTGCGGGGCTGGAATACACCTTGCCGGAAAACTGGAAACAACTCTGGAATCAGGCACTGCCGGATTCGCTGTCTGAAGTCTTTATCAGCCGGTTCATTGCTAACCGGAACCTGATTATTGATATCAATCCGCAGTTCCCCTTCCAGCTGACGGCACTTGATGGCCTCGGCAATAACCTGTTGCTGGCGCGTAATCATCAGTGGGGGATCTGGAGCGGTAAGCTGAATCTGAATGCAAGTGAAGCCACATTTAACCGCAATGACGTGCGCCGTCCTTCCATCACCCTGGAGGCGAACGACCGTCAGGTGAATATTTCTGAGCTGAGCGCCTTTACCAAAGAAGGATTGCTGGAAGCCAGTGCGACGGTTGATCAGCAGCCGCAGCGTCATTTCTCTGTGAAGATGACCGCCCGCTCAGTACCGGCGAATCAGCTGGAAAACTGGGGATGGCCACATGTGGCGCTGGAAGGTAACGCTAATATGCAGCTGAATCTGCAAGGACAGATGCCGGCAAACGTGGATTACAAACCCACGCTCAGCGGGACATTGCAGATAAACGGCAGCCAGACAATTGACCAGAGAATGGTAAACGGGTTGGTTTCCGGTACGCCAGCATCTGCTACTCCTTAATCCAGGCATCACCAAAAATGCAAAAGGCACCGCAATGGCGGTGCCTTTTATTTTGGGTAGAAACCAATCAGTTAATTTCAGGCTCCAGCGGTGCGCCGGGCGCGGCGGGCAATACCAGATAGGTGCCTTCAAACACCGCGCCGTCTGTCTCATCGCCGTATAAATTCACTTCGAGTTGCACGCGTGCTTTCCGCCCGCGAGCCAGACGGTCGAGATCACCGCGGACAGAGCCCAGGTCGGCAACGGCACGCGGCCTGCCGGTCACCGGCATGCTGTAACGGATATGCGCATCCGCCAGCACAATGGTGCCGCCCAGATGGCGCTCACGCAGCAGCAGCCAGATCAGCCCCCAGCCGGTCAGCGTTGCCAGCGAAAACAAACTGCCAGCGAACAATGTATGGTGCGGATTCTGGTTGCCCGTTTCCGGCATCGTGGTGACAAATCGCTGGCCGGTGTACTGACTGATACGCACGCCCATTTTTTCACTGAGCGGGATGTGGTCATACCAGGCCTGCTGAAGCTGACCGCACCAGTCAGGGCGATGCAGAATATCATCCAGCGTTTCGATGGGTTTTATCATCAGGAAGTGGCGAACCGGGGTTGTTTGCGGCGTGGTGATTTCGCCCTGATTCACAAAACCCAGTTTGGCAAAGAAATCCACGGCATCTTCGCGGGCGCTACAGACCACTCGTTTCACCCCTTCCTGACGCGCCACAGACTCCAGGGTCATCGCGACCAGCGTTCCCAGCCCTTTGTCTTGTACATTTGGATCAACCGCCAGAAAGCGGATAGAGGCTTCATTATCGGCATTGATGTATAAACGGCCAACCGCCACCGGTTCGCCCTCCTCATCAACCACCATCTGGTGATGTGCGATGGAATCGTAGGCATCACGCTCTGAACCCTCCGGCTGATGCAACGGTTTACGCAGCATTTCCCAACGGAATCGGTAATAGGCGGCCAGTTCTTTTTCGGTCGTTGGTACTCTCAGATGATACATAGATGCTTTCTCTCCGGCGTTATGCCTTATAGATCAGACTTGTAGCCAGAAGGTCACCGGCCCGTCGTTCACCAGTGCCACTTTCATATCCGCTGCAAAGCGTCCGGTTTCGGTAGCAATGCCCTTTTCCCGGCACTGCCCGCAAAAATACTGATATAACCGATCCGCTTCCTGTGGCTCAGCCCCGCGCGAGAACCCAGGACGCATGCCTTTTTGTGTGTCCGCCGCCAGCGTGAACTGCGACACCACCAGCAGGCTGCCACCGGCCTGCTGCACGTTCAGATTCATCTTGTCATTTTCGTCACCGAAGATTCGGTACCCGATCACCCGTTCACAAAGGCGTTTGGCTTTTTGTTCGTCATCGCCCTGTTCAACGCCCAGTAAAACCAGTAACCCCGGTCCTATCTGGCCACAGATTTCGCCATCGATCGTAACGCTGGCATTCAATACCCGCTGAATTAACGCAATCATACAAATCCTTCGGACTGATTATTCTTCTGCCCTATGTTGAGCAGACTGCAATTTTCTTAGAGAACGGTACTCGCCCAGCGTGACGGTAATTTCCGCCCCAAGAAGAACGATACACCAGCTGACATAGACCCAGAGAAATAAAATGGGGATCACCGCCAGTACACCGTAAATCAACTGATATGACGGGAAAAGCTGAATGTATAAGGTGAAGATTTTTTTACTCAACTCGAATAATACGCCGGAGACCAGCGCGCCGATCAGGGCATCTTTTGCCGGCACTCTGACCGTCGGGACTACCTGATAGAGCAGCCAGAATGTCACCCAGGAGATCAGCAAGGGCAGAATGCGCAGCGCGTGGTCGATCACCGAATGCACACCGCTGATGTTCAGCCAGTTCAGGGAGAGCAGATATGAGCTGACAGCCACGCTGGCCACCAGCAGAATTGGCCCGAGCGTTAACACCATCCAGTACACAGCGAAAGAAAACACAATCGGACGCGTGGTTTTGCTGTCCCAGATTTTGTTCAGCACGCTGTCTACCGAGGCTATCAGAAGTAGCGCGGTGACGATTAATCCACAGGTGCCCACGGCCGTCATTTTGCTGGAGTTGGCAACAAACTGTTCCAGATAACGCTGGATTGTATTCCCGGTCGCTGGCATGAAGTTGGAAAAAATGAATGTTTTCAGCTGCATGCTGATTTCTGAAAAAACGGGGAATAATGCAAAAAGTGAAAATACCACGGCGATCAGCGGCACGAGCGATAGCAAAGAGACATAGGCCAGATGGCCCGCCAGAAGCGTCAGGCCATCTTTATCCGAACGCTTTAAAAGCAGGCGCGTAAATTTCCACAACGATTTTAGGTAGTGGCTCAGTGCCCTTTTCTGCATCCTTACATCCTTCAGGAAAAGTATTTCGGTACCGTCTGGTTATCTTCTACCCATACAGCCTCAATGCCAGCATTCCGGGCGGCTTCGATATTTTCAGCAACATCATCAAAGAACACGGCCTGGTCGGCGGTGAATCCTTCTTTCTCCAGAACATGCCGGAAAATTTCGGGCTCCGGTTTGCGCATACCCAAATTTTGCGAGAGGTACATCGCGTCGGTATTGGCTTCGATTTCAGGATAATGATGAGGCCAGAAATCCAGATGTAAGCGGTTGGTATTAGAAAGCACGACGACACGATGACCTTCTTCGCGCAGTTTCTGAAACAGGGCAATGACCTCAGGACGCAGACCAACAAACACCGCATGCCAGCCCGCACTGAATTGTTCAAAGCTTAGTGCGATACCCATTTCATGACATAAATCGGCAGCAAACTGTTCGTCGCTGATTTCACCACGCTCGTGTTTCTGGAACACCTCGCCCATTGAAAACCGCTCGGTCAGCGTCGCCAGCGGGGTGCCACTCAGATGGCTCCACACCCCAAGCACTCGTTTGAAATCAATATCAATAATGACGTTTCCCATATCAAAAATGTACAGCATTGCACGCTCCTGATTTCAAAGATGACAGTTAACTTTAGCGGTAAAACGTACAAGTGAACAGGGGCAACGCGACGGGGCGTAACGAACGGAGGAGAAAAAAACATAAAAAAAACAGGGTACCCGAAGGCACCCTGTTTCTGTGTAACGGCAAACGTTAAAGAAGATTAACCTTCTTTAGGACCACGCATTGCACGTTTACGATCGTTCTCGGTCAGGTGACGTTTACGGATACGCACAGACAGAGGAGTCACTTCGACCAGTTCGTCATCATCGATGAATTCCAGAGCTTGCTCCAGAGACATTTTGATAGCAGGAACCAGAGTCGTTGCTTCGTCAGTACCGGACGCACGCATGTTAGTCAGTTTCTTACCGGTCAGGCAGTTCACGGTCAGGTCGTTAGAACGTGAGTGAATACCGATAATCTGGCCTTCATACACTTCTGCGCCGTGGCCCAGGAACAATTTACCGCGGTCTTGCAAGCTGAACAGTGCGAACGCAACAGCTTTACCCTGACCGTTGGAGATCAGCACGCCGTTCTGACGCTGGCCGATTTCGCCCGGACGAACGTCATCGTAGTGGCTGAACGTGGAGTACAGCAGACCGGTACCGGAAGTCATGGTCATGAATTCGGTACGGAAGCCGATCAGGCCACGTGCTGGGATCAGGTAATCAAGACGGATACGACCTTTGCCGTCTGGGATCATGTCTTTGACATCGCCTTTACGCTCACCCATGGCCTGCATAACAGAACCCTGGTGTTGCTCTTCGATATCCAGTGTCACGTTCTCGAATGGCTCTTGCATGCGGCCATCGATTTTACGGTTGATTACTTTAGGACGGGAAACCGCCAGCTCGAAACCTTCACGACGCATATTTTCGATCAGAACCGACAGGTGAAGTTCACCACGGCCTGAAACACGGAATGCATCAGCATCTTCAGTTTCTTCAACACGCAATGCAACGTTGTGCACCAGCTCTTTGTTCAGACGGTCAAGGATCTGACGTGAAGTCACATACTTACCTTCTTTACCACAGAACGGAGAGGTGTTTACGTTGAAGTACATGGTTACTGTTGGTTCATCAACGCTCAGCGCAGGCAGAGCTTCAACATTCGCCGGATCACAGATTGTGTCGGAAATGTTCAGTTCGCCCAGGCCGGTGATTGCGATGATGTCGCCCGCTTCAGCAACGGTGGCTTCGATACGCTCAAGACCCATGTGGGTCAGAACTTTACCGACTTTACCGTTGCGGGTTTTGCCTTCGCTGTCGATGACAGTGATTTGCTGGTTAGGCTTAACGGTACCGCGTTTGATGCGGCCGATGCCGATGACGCCAACATAGTTGTTGTAGTCCAGCTGAGAGATTTGCATCTGGAACGGTGCTTCCATCTCAACTTGTGGCGGAGATACGTGGTCAACGATCGCCTGGTACAGCGGGGTCATGTCTTCGGCCATATCGTTATGGTCGTTACCCGCGATACCCATCAGTGCTGATGCATAGATGATTGGGAAATCGAGTTGTTCGTCGGTTGCGTCCAGGTTTACAAACAGGTCGAAGACCTGATCGACAACCCAGTCAGGACGCGCGCCAGGGCGGTCAACCTTGTTGATTACCACGATCGGTTTCAGACCATTAGCGAAGGCTTTTTTGGTCACGAAACGGGTTTGCGGCATTGGGCCATCCATTGCATCCACAACCAGCAGCACCGAGTCGACCATTGACATCACACGCTCTACCTCACCGCCGAAGTCGGCGTGTCCTGGGGTATCCACGATGTTGATGCGGTAGTCTTTCCAATTAATGGCGGTGTTTTTTGCGAGGATGGTAATCCCACGCTCTTTCTCCAAATCGTTGGAGTCCATTACGCGTTCAGTGGCTTCTACACGCTCTCCGAAAGTACCGGATTGTTGCAGCAGCTTGTCGACCAGGGTGGTTTTACCATGGTCAACGTGGGCAATAATGGCGATGTTACGCAAATTTTCGATCACAGCTTTGCCTCAGGCATTAGAAATAGCGCGCTATTGTACACGTATTAAGCGAGGTTCTAAACAAGATCACAAGGATCTTGTTGAAACAACTTATGGATGGCTACTTTGTGATCCCTTTCACGGTGCAAAAAGACCACTGAACCATTATGACGCACCATTATAGTGCTTTCACTCTCACAGTTAGCACCATTTTAGTGCGAGAATTCCGTTATGGTGCATACTTGTCGAGTGCAAAAGCCCTGTAAAATGGCGTTGTTTGCATTTTCTCAAAGTTGGCACAGTTTTCGCTAATAGTTTTTAGAGTAAAAGTTTTTTAGGGTAAAAAATTTTTTACAGGGTGAAGAGCCTGACCAGACAAATAATAGCGCTGTTCAGTCTACACGCCAGTTCCAGTAAGGCTGTTATTTCCAACTAAAGACCAAAAATGGTTATTCGTTCCACGACGATAATGAGAAATTCGGGAGAACTAGTATGTCCGCTGAACACGTTTTGACGATGCTGAATGAGCATGAAGTGAAATTCGTAGATTTACGCTTCACTGATACCAAAGGCAAAGAACAGCACGTCACCATTCCTGCGCACCAGGTTAGCGCTGACTTCTTCGAAGAAGGCAAAATGTTTGACGGCTCTTCAATCGGTGGCTGGAAAGGCATTAACGAATCTGACATGGTCTTGATGCCAGATGCGAGCACTGCTGTTCTTGACCCATTCTACGAAGAAACTACCCTGATCATTCGTTGCGACATCCTTGAGCCAACCACGCTGCAAGGTTATGACCGCGATCCACGTTCTACCGCAAAACGTGCAGAAGATTTCCTGCGCTCTTCCGGTATTGCGGACACCGTTCTGTTCGGGCCAGAGCCAGAATTCTTCCTGTTTGATGATGTGCGCTTCGGCAGCAGCATCTCCGGTTCTCACGTCGCTATCGATGATATCGAAGGCGCATGGAACTCAAGCACCAAATACGAAGGCGGCAACAAAGGCCACCGTCCTGCAGTAAAAGGCGGTTACTTCCCGGTTCCTCCGGTCGACTCCTCTCAGGATCTGCGTTCTACCATGTGTCTGACCATGGAAGAAATGGGTCTGGTTGTTGAAGCTCACCACCACGAAGTGGCAACCGCTGGTCAGAACGAAGTGGCAACCCGCTTCAACACCCTGACTAAAAAAGCTGACGAAATCCAAATCTACAAATACGTGGTTCACAACGTGGCTCACGCATTTGGCAAAACTGCGACCTTCATGCCAAAACCAATGTTTGGCGATAACGGTTCAGGTATGCACTGCCACATGTCTCTGTCCAAGAACGGTAACAACCTGTTCGCTGGCGACAAATACGGCGGCCTGTCTGAAATGGCACTGTTCTACATCGGCGGTATCATTAAGCACGCTAAAGCAATCAACGCCTACGCTAACCCGACCACCAACTCCTACAAGCGTCTGGTCCCGGGCTACGAAGCGCCAGTAATGCTGGCTTACTCTGCGCGTAACCGTTCTGCATCCATCCGTATTCCACACGTATCAACGCCTAAAGCGATGCGTATCGAAGCACGTTTCCCTGATCCAGCGGCTAACCCATACCTGGCGTTTGCTGCACTGATGATGGCTGGCCTGGACGGTATCATCAACAAGATCCACCCTGGCGATGCGATGGACAAAAACCTGTATGACCTGCCACCGGAAGAAGAAGCAGAAATTCCAAAAGTTGCAGGTTCACTGGAAGAAGCCCTGAACGCACTGAACGAAGACCGCGAGTTCCTGACCCGTGGTGGCGTGTTCACTGACGACGCTATCGATGCTTATATCGGTCTGCGTAAAGAAGAAATGGACCGCGTGCGCATGACTCCGCATCCGGTTGAGTTCGAACTGTACTACAGCGTTTAATTTTTCGATTAAACCGGACTCAGCGCTCGTCTTCGGGCTGGCGCTGAGGGTAATACCCGACTGAAGGCCTGTGTTCACAAACCCTTCAGCGTCAAAATTAAGTAAGACGATTTATATTTGTTGCCGTGGAAACTTTCAGCCCATCTCCGGATGGGCTTTTTTCTCCACACTCTTTCCTGCTCAACCCCTCTGACCCGTGATTTCACCGGGTAGCGAGATAAAATGCACCAATCAGGTGCGGGAGACTGCGGTATGGCAACTGGCAAACTGCCCGATGCTGGGCAGATCCTGAATTCCTTAATCAACAGCGTTCTGCTGTTAGACGACGAATTGGCTGTGCATTATGCCAATCCGGCAGCTCAGCAGTTACTGGCGCAAAGTTCCCGAAAGCTTTTTGGCACCCCTTTGCCAGAACTGGTGGGATATTTTTCGCTGAACATCGAATTAATGCGTGAAAGTCTGACAGCCGGACAAGGCTTTACAGACAGTGAAGTGACGCTGGTCGTAGACGGCCGCGCGCATGTGTTGTCGCTGACCGCACAGATGCTGCCAGAAGGTTTCATTCTGGTGGAACTGGCGCCGATGGATAATCAGCGCCGCCTGAGCCAGGAACAATTACAGCACGCTCAACAGGTTGCTGCGCGTGATTTGATCCGCGGTCTGGCACATGAAATCAAGAATCCGCTCGGCGGGTTGCGTGGCGCAGCACAATTATTATCCAGAGCGCTGCCCGATCCGGCCTTGCTGGAATATACGAAAGTCATTATTGAGCAGGCTGACCGTCTGCGTAATCTGGTCGACAGATTGCTGGGCCCGCAACGTCCGAGCCAGCATGTGACACAAAGTATTCACCAGGTTGCGGAACGGGTTTGCCAACTGGTCTCGATGGAGAAGCCGGATAACGTTCAGCTGGTGCGGGACTATGATCCGAGCCTGCCTGAACTGGCGCACGACCCCGATCAGATAGAACAGATTTTGTTAAACATCACCCGCAACGCATTACAGGCGCTGGGGGAGGAAGGCGGCACAATTACATTACGCACGCGTACTGCTTTCCAGATTACGTTACACGGCGTGCGTTATCGTCTGGTGGCCCGTATCGATATTGAAGATGATGGCCCCGGCGTACCGGCGCATTTGCAGGACACCCTTTTTTACCCCATGGTCAGTGGCCGCGAAGGGGGCACCGGTTTGGGCCTGTCCATCGCGCGCAGTTTGATTGATCAGCATTCGGGTAAAGTTGAATTTAACAGTTGGCCAGGACATACCGAATTCTCGGTATTCCTGCCTATTCGCCAGTGAGGTTCTTATGCAACGAGGGATAGTCTGGATCGTCGATGACGATAGCTCCATCCGCTGGGTACTTGAACGTGCGCTCACTGGAGCCGGTTTAACGTGCACCACGTTTGACAGCGGCAATGAAGTGCTTGATGCCATTGCGACTCAAACCCCTGACGTTTTGTTATCAGATATCCGTATGCCCGGGATGGACGGTTTAGCGCTGTTAAAGCAGATTAAACAACGTCACCCGATGCTTCCGGTCATCATAATGACAGCACACTCCGATCTGGATGCTGCAGTCAGCGCCTATCAGCAAGGTGCGTTTGATTATCTGCCAAAACCGTTCGACATTGATGAAGCCGTGGCACTGGTTGAACGAGCCATCAGTCATTATCAGGAACAACAGCAACCGGCACGCAGCCAGCCTGCGAGTGGCCCGACCGCAGACATTATCGGTGAAGCGCCCGCTATGCAGGACGTATTTCGCATCATCGGCCGTTTGTCCCGTTCTTCAATCAGCGTGCTGATTAATGGGGAATCCGGTACCGGTAAAGAGCTGGTCGCTCACGCCTTACACCGCCACAGCCCGCGCGCCAAAGCGCCCTTTATCGCGCTGAATATGGCTGCTATCCCGAAAGACCTGATTGAGTCCGAATTATTCGGCCACGAGAAAGGGGCGTTTACCGGCGCCAACACCGTCCGTCAGGGACGTTTTGAACAAGCCGATAACGGCACGCTGTTCCTCGATGAAATCGGGGATATGCCGCTTGATGTGCAAACCCGTCTGCTTCGCGTGCTGGCAGATGGCCAGTTCTATCGTGTTGGCGGTTATGCGCCGGTGAAAGTGGACGTGCGTATTATCGCTGCGACTCACCAGAATCTGGAGCTACGGGTTCAGGAAGGGAAATTCCGCGAGGATTTATTCCACCGCCTGAACGTTATCCGCGTCCATCTGCCGCCGCTGCGTGAACGTCGTGAAGACATCCCGCGTCTGGCGCGTTACTTCCTGCAAGTCGCGGCTAAAGAGCTGGGTGTGGAAGCAAAAAACCTGCATCCGGAAACAGAAACGGCACTGACGCG
The DNA here is from genome assembly GCF_009498575.1 of Rahnella sp. RcJ3. Taxonomy (NCBI): domain Bacteria; kingdom Pseudomonadati; phylum Pseudomonadota; class Gammaproteobacteria; order Enterobacterales; family Yersiniaceae; genus Rahnella; species Rahnella sp. RcJ3. The sequence continues at coordinate 10,698 of NZ_QSNX01000019.1, read as the reverse complement.
ATTGCCATGGCAGGGCAACGTGCGCCAGCTGGAAAACACCTGCCGCTGGCTCACCGTCATGGCGGCGGGTCAGGAAGTGCTGATTCAGGATTTACCCAGCGAACTGTTTGAGACCTCGGCCCCTGAAACCGGTGGTCAGAGTCTGCCAGACAGTTGGGCGACATTGCTGGCACAATGGGCAGACCGTGCGCTGCGTTCCGGTCATCAAAACCTGCTGTCAGAAGCGCAACCTGAAATGGAACGTACATTACTGACCACGGCGCTGCGCCATACACAGGGACATAAACAGGAAGCGGCACGGTTGCTGGGCTGGGGGCGAAATACCCTGACCCGCAAACTGAAAGAACTGGGCATGGAATAAAAGTCCTCGCACCAGACAGCAAAACAGCCGCTTATGCGGCTGTTTTTATTTGCAGAGCAGACTGTCAGATAACGCGGGAGAATTGTTGCTGGCGCACCTGACGTCGCAGATAAATATCAAAGCACATACAGATATTACGGATCAGCAAACGCCCGCGCGGTGTCACCTGAATATGCGTGCCACTCACCTCAACCAGCCCGTCTTCAGCCAGCGGCTTCAGCAGTGCCAGATCATCAGCAAAATAATCGGTAAAACGAATGTCGTAACGCTGTTCGATATCAGCAAAATTCAGCTCAAAATGGCAGATCAGAGATTTAATGACATCGCGACGAAGGCAGTCATCATTCGTCATTTCCAGACCGCGCCATAAGGCATGTCCCTGCTCTTCCACATGAGCGTAATAGGTTTTGATATCTTTTTCGTTCTGCGCGTAGGTATCGCCGAGCATGCTGATGGCCGAAACGCCCATTCCCAGCAAATCACTGTCGCCCTGCGTGGTGTAGCCCTGGAAATTGCGGTGCAATTTGCCTTCGCGCTGGGCGATCGCCAGTTCGTCATCAGGGCGAGCAAAGTGATCCATCCCGATAAAGCGATAGCCGAAACCGGTCAGTGAAGCGATGGTTTCCTGCAAAATTTTCAATTTCTCTTCCGCACCAGGCAAATCAGCATCTTTGATTTTGCGCTGAGCGGCGAACAATTTTGGCATGTGCGCATAATTGAACACACTCAGACGATCAGGGTTGAGCTCTGCCACACGCTGCAGCGTGTAAGCAAAACTTTCTGCCGTCTGTTTCGGCAGACCGTAAATCAGATCGATATTAGTCGAGTTGAAACCCAGCGCCCGGGCGCGTGCAATGAGGGCAAAGATGAAATCTTCATCCTGCTCACGGTTAACCAGAAGCTGCACTTCTTTGTTGAAATCCTGGACCCCCATACTCAGGCGGTTAAAGCCTTCGCTGCGCAGATGGTCAAGCACATCAAGCTCAATTTCACGTGGATCTACCTCCAGTGACATTTCTGCGTCGGGCAGGATATCAAAGTATGCCCTCAGAAGGCCCATCAGACGGCTTATCTGCGCTTTATCGAGGTAAGTCGGAGTACCACCGCCCCAATGCAGCTGACTGACCTGACGACCTTTAAAGAGCGGTGCACGGTGACTGATCTCTTTTTCAAGCACGTTGAGATATTCTTCGGCTTTATGCTGCTGGCGGGTCACCAGTTTATTGCAGCCGCAGAAGTAGCAGAGCTTATGGCAGAAAGGAATGTGCACGTACAATGAGAGCGAGCGTGCCGGATAACGGGCAGCCGCATTTTCGAAAGCGGTATTATCGTAGCGTTCACTGAACTCAAGTGCTGTTGGATAGGATGTGTATCGCGGACCCGAATAATTGTATTTCTGGATCAGCGCTAAATCCCAGACGGTAGTCTGTTCTGACATGGGGTACTCACTCCTTCCGGCGTCGGATGCGACCGGTTCGCTTTACAGGCAGGCTTTGAGCCTGCCGTGCAAAGGTCGCTCTGCGCAAACGTGCTTTGGTTTTCGATAACCGGCGTAGTTTACCGAATAACCAAAGCAGATAACATGCAAAGAGTAAGGCTATTGCCGGGATGACCCAGCGCATGGATTAGAAACCCTCTTTTGGATTTCCGCGCTTGAGCAACTGCATCATGTCTTCGTTTTTCACTTCTTCTTCGTCATCTTCATCTTCGCCGAGTTCGATGCCGAGGATTTCCATCAGAACATCGATGCGATCAAGTGTCTGATCAACATAAGCCTGATCTTCTGCGCTTAATGCTTTGCCATCGTCGATGAGATCCAGCAAAGAATCCAGACGCTCATCATTTTCGAGTAACGTCAGTTCTTCTTCCGGTGTCATCTTAGGTTTTGCATCTTGCTTCGGCTGTGCGGCTTTTTTAGCTTTCGCTGCATTGTTCGTAACGGTCTCAACGATCAAAGGCACGGCTTTTTTGCTACCGATACGCGGATCGGCTTTTTTCGTGCCCGCGCCGCTTTGGTTCTGGGCCGCATCCGGATTGGCGCGTGAGCCTGCTTTATGGCCACGGCGCTTGTTGTCACGCTTGCGTTCGCGCGCTTCGATATCAAGCTCGACACGACTTTTCTTCTTCGTTTTAGCTGTCGCGGTATTGGCGCGCGGTGCTTTCGCTGGCTGTTTCATGGCATCTGCTCTTAGGTGTGTACATTTAGTATAGATTTGCGCCGGAATCTAGCAGAAAGCGGGCAAAGAAAAAAGGCAGCAAGGTAACCTTGCTGCCTTTTTCTTTCCTTCCTCAGAAGGATATTCATCAAATACTTTCCCTGTATAGCATCAACGTCCCGGTTTTTCCTTTGCCTTTCAGAGCCTCCGGCTCCGTTCATCCTTAAATCGCGATGCATTTCCCGTGATCCCTGAATGCAATTTTCGTCCCTGTTTCCGTTCTCGCCTTCACCGCGTAAGAAATACTTTACCCGACTGGCACAAAGGCTCAAGATACCCGCCAGCCGTCTTGTCGATTTCATAACGACATCAATTTTATCTTATTGAAATTGAATAACATTAAAAAATTCGGCGACAAAACAAGCGAAATAACCCGCATCATGAATAGCAAATGTCTTACATCATGAAGGCAATTTCCCCCGCCTTCATCTCTGTGGTCCCTTCGCCTCATCATTCGGATTTTAAAAACACGAACGCATCTCGGCTGTGTTGCAGTTATAATCGCCAGCCAGATACTCATGCCTCACGGAGACGCACGCTTTGACCAGCCAAACTTACAACTATCATATGACCCATTTCGTCATGAGCGCCCCGGATATCCGGCATTTGCCATCTGACGCAGGCATTGAAGTCGCATTTGCTGGTCGTTCAAACGCCGGCAAATCCAGTGCGCTGAATACCCTGACACAGCAGAAAAGCCTCGCACGTACCAGTAAAACGCCTGGCCGTACTCAGCTCATCAACCTGTTCGAAGTGAAGCCGGGCATCCGCCTGGTCGACTTGCCGGGTTATGGCTACGCGGAAGTACCGGAAGAAATGAAGCGTAAATGGCAGCGCGCGCTGGGCGAATATCTGCAAATGCGTAACTCCCTCAAAGGTCTGGTTGTGTTGATGGATATCCGCCATCCGCTTAAAGATCTCGATCAACAAATGATTCAGTGGGCAGTTGATGTGGGTACGCCGGTCATGTTGCTGCTGACTAAAGCCGACAAACTGGCTTCAGGCGCACGTCAGGCGCAGATAAAAATGGTCCGTGAAGCGGTGAAAGAATTCATGGGTGATATTCAGGTAGAAGCATTTTCCTCACCGAAGAAAATGGGCGTGGATAAACTGAGTGACAAACTGAACACCTGGTTCAGCGAAATCCCGCCGGAAGTGCAGGAAGAAGAGCTTTCTAACGAAGGCGAATAGTAGCGCCCCGGGAACGGGGAAATGTAAGTAAAGAACAGAAAGGGGTGACCGCAAGGTTGCCCTTTTTTATGGGTATAACGCTATGAAAAATCCAATAAAAAACGCCCCAGACATAAATGCCTGGGGCGGCTAAAATATTCAGCCAAATCCGATTACGTGAAGTAAAAGGTCTGAAAGATAGAACATCTTACCTCTGTACCCTACGAGAGAAACTTTACCCTATTTTCTGACGGGGAAAAAGAAGTTTTTGTAGTTTACTTACACAAAAATCGCGGATTATGCGATCACTCTCATGGTATGAGCACATAATCCTGTAGCTTAATTACAAAAAAAGCTTAATAACTATTCACTTAGTGAGCCTGATCCCAGTTTTCGCCAGTGCCCACATCTACTTTCAGTGGAACGGCCAGCGTCATGCTTGCTTCCATAAGATTACGGATTTTTTCGCTTGCCACTTCCACATCATCTTTATGCACTTCAAACACCAGTTCATCGTGTACTTGCATGATAATGCGAGCACGCGGCGCATCCGGTTGTTTCAGCCAGTCAGCGACGTTTATCATCGCACGCTTGATAATATCCGCAGCCGTTCCTTGCATCGGGGCGTTGATCGCTGCACGCTCCGCACCTTTACGGCGCATGGCGTTACTGGACTTAATGTCTGGCAGATACAGACGGCGACCATCCAGCGTTTCAACGTAACCCTGCTCAGACGCCTGAGTGCGGGTGCGTTCCATGTATTCCAGCACGCCCGGATAGCGCTCAAAGTACAAATCCATATAACGCTGGGATTCTTTGCGCGGAATATTTAGCTGGCGCGACAGACCAAATGCGCTCATGCCATAAATCAGACCGAAGTTAATCGCTTTCGCACTGCGGCGTTGCTCACCGGATACTTTCTCCAGCGGCGTACCGAAGACTTCTGCGGCAGTCGCGCGGTGGATATCTTTCCCCTCGGCGAACGCTTTCAGCAAACCTTCATCCTTAGATAAATGCGCCATGATACGCAGTTCAATCTGCGAGTAGTCGGCAGCCAGAATGATGTAGTCTTTCGGCGCGATAAACGCCTGACGGATGCGGCGACCTTCGTCATTACGCACCGGAATGTTTTGCAGGTTTGGATCACTGGAAGATAGACGCCCGGTTGCAGTCACTGCCTGATGATAAGACGTGTGCACACGTCCGGACTGCGGATTGATCATCAATGGCAGTTTATCGGTATAGGTCGATTTCAGTTTTGCCAGACCACGATATTCAAGAATGACTTTTGGCAGCGGGTAATCCAGAGCCAGCTCAGCCAGAACTTCTTCATTAGTCGATGGCGCGCCACCCGGCGTTTTCTTCAGAATCGGTAATTTCTGTTTTTCATACAGAATGGCCTGCAATTGTTTGGTCGAAGACAGGTTGAAAGGTTCTTCTGCCAGTTCATGTGCCTTGTTTTCCAGCTCATTCAGACGGATAGCCAGTTCTTTTGAGTGGGCGGCGAGGATATTCTGATCAATCAGAACGCCAGTGCGCTCGATATGAGACAGCACAGGTACCAGCGGCATTTCGATATCCGTGAAAACAGTCTTCAGGGATTCGCTTTCCGCAATCCGAGGCCACAGTGCCTGATGCAATTGTAATGTGACATCAGCATCTTCTGCCGCATAGGGCGCCGCTTGCTCCAGCGCGATTTGGTTGAAGGTCAGCTGGTTCTTGCCTTTACCTGCGATCTCTTCAAAACTGACGGTCTTATGGCCGAGATAGCGATCGGCCAGGCTGTCCATATCATGGCGGCCAGATACGCTGTCGAGCACATAGGACTCGAGCATGGTATCAAAGGCAATGCCTTTTAATTCGATGTCATAACGCAGTAACACGCCGCGGTCGAATTTCAGGTTCTGACCCACTTTCAGCTGCTTTTCATCTTCGAGTATCGGCTTGAGCTGTTTCAATACTTCATCACGATCCAACTGTACCGGCGCATCCAGATAATCATGAGCAACCGGTAAATAGGCTGCTTTACCTGCTTCTGTAGCAAAAGATAAGCCAATCAGATTGGCGGTCAGCGTATCCAGACCATCCGTTTCTGTATCGAATGAAAACACCTCAGAGCCTTTCAGATAACCGATCCATTCATCCAGCGTCGCCTGATCCAAAATGGTGACGTAACCGTCCTGAGAAAGCTGGTTAGGTTCGATCACTGCTGCTGAAGTTGTGTCTTCAGCCTGTGCGCTTTTCTTCGCTGCTGCCGGCGCTTTACCTGCTGATTTTTTACCGCTCAGCCAGGTACCGGATTCAACATCAGCCAGCCAGCGTTTGAATTCATAGCGACCAAAAAGCTTGTGCAGTTCATCAGCATCAGGTTCAGAAACCGTCAGCTCTGCACAGGTTAAATCCAGCTTCACGTCAGTTTTAATGGTCGCCAGCTGGTAAGAGAGATAGGCGACGTCTTTATTATCAGCGAGTTTGGCGGCCATGGTTTTGGCGCCGCGGAAACTGAGTGTCGATACTTTATCAAGATCGGCATACAACGCATCAAGACCACCAATGCCTTGTAACAAGGCTTGTGCGGTTTTCTCCCCCACGCCCGGCACGCCTGGAATATTGTCCGAGGAGTCGCCCATCAGGGCGAGGAAATCGATGATCAGCGAAGGCGGAACACCGTACTTCTCGACAACTTCATCTGGCCCCAGAATCGCGTTGTTCATGGTATTAATTAATGTCACGCCCGGTGTCACGAGCTGCGCCATATCTTTATCACCGGTGCTGATCAGAACAGCATGACCCGCCTGTTCAGCTTCGAGTGCCAGCGTACCGATTACGTCGTCCGCTTCTACACCAGAGACCACCAGCAAAGGCAACCCCATTGCTTTGACCATTTGGTGAAGAGGCTCAATTTGAGAGCGCAGGTCATCCGGCATCGGAGGACGGTGAGATTTGTACTGTTCGAAAAGTTCGTCACGGAAGGTTTTGCCTTTCGCGTCAAAAACCACAGCGACATGGCTTGGTGTGTATTGCAGCAATAAACTGCGCAACATGTTAAGCACACCGTACATCGCACCGGTCGGTTCACCCGCAGAGTTGGTCAGCGGAGGAAACGCATGATAGGCGCGATAAAGGTAAGACGAACCGTCTACCAGGATTAAGGGGTTTTCTGCTATCTGGGCCATAACTCTTCTTTATTCGTGATCAGACATGCTCTAAGGATGCCATAGCCAGCGGGAAAGACGAACCTTGAGAGGGAAATTCATTGCGAAGTTGCGAGGGATCTCGAAGGATCATCCTGTGGATAACTTTGTGAATAGTTTTTATAGTAAATTATTATCTGATCATATCTGGAAAATACTCCAGAATTTTAACTACTGGTTTCATCAGGTTATCGGTTTTTTTATGAAATAGTCGTGTAATAGAAGCTTAATAGCTATTGTGGATAGTAATATTTACAGGAAACATTCCGGGCATAAATTATTTATATTTCATAGAGTACTCATTTTGGTTGTTATTTTTTTCAGAAAATATAACGCCAGCCCGAAAGCTGGCGCCGAGATCAGGAATTCTTATTTTTTGGTCGCTAAGAAATTGATCACATCAGAATATTGTTTGACATACATATCCATTGAGCTGGTATCAAGTCCGTCATTTTTAACCATGTATTTCCCATTCACAAATACAGAAGGGACGCCTTGCAGACCCAAATCAGCAGCGGCTTTTTCCTGCTGAACAACCAGTGATTTCACGACGAAGCTGTTAAGTGCGGCATCATAATCTTCGCCCTTAACACCCGCCTGAATAAAGACTTTACGGATATCATCAGCATTTTGTACCGACTGCTGTTTCTGCACAGCATCAAACATCAGCGGGCTGACTTTTTCTTCAACACCCAGAGCAATAGCCACAGCCCATGCCTGAGTTAGTTGCTTACCTAACGGCCCCAGGAACTCAACGTGGTATTTAGTGTATTTCACATCTTTTGGCAGGTTCTTACGGATGCTGTCAGAGACATGCCAGACTTGTTCAAACTGGTAGCAGTGCGGGCAATAAAATGAGAAAAACTCGAGTACCTGTGGCTCATTAGCTACGGTTTTATCTAAAGTAACGTATTGCGCGCCATCAGAAAATTGCGCTGCAGATACACTGAAGGCCATAACCATACCAACCAGTGCCAGGAATATCTTTTTCATATAAAGCCTATCTCCATTTAATTAAACTTGAACGTTAATCGTGACTCAATACATTGGCATCAGCCGTAAAGGAGGTGCCTGTAATTTCTTAATTTGCTCAGTGAAAGCCGCTATCTGACCACGCCAAAAATCTTCGTCCTGCATCCAGGGGAAGCTCTTAGGAAATGCAGGATCGTCCCAGCGACGGGCGACCCAGGCCAGATAATAAACCATGCGCATAGCACGCAGCGGCTCCATCAAAGACAGTTCACTGGTATCTAAATCAGCAAACTCTCCATAAGCTTCCAGCAAGATATCTAACTGAAGCCTTTGCTCACTTTGGTCGCCATGTAACAACATCCAGAGATCCTGGATTGCCGGACCATTACGGGCATCATCCATATCCACAAACAGCGGGCCATCTCGCCAGAGAATATTCCCCGGATGGCAATCCCCATGTAAGCGCAAAGGCTGCCAGTCGGTATGCCAGAATTCCCGGGTCGTCGTGATCAGTTTATCTGTCGCAGTTAAAAAAGGCTCTCGCAGGCTTTTGGGGATCAGAGGACACTGCGCCAGGACATCACGTGGTCGGGAAAGGTATTCATCGAGGCCAATTGTCGGGCGTGCGGTGAAGAGACTTTCACTGCCAACCTGATGGATACGCCCGAGGAAACGCCCCACCCATTCCAGCTGATCGAGATTATCTATTTCATACTGACGGCCACCGACGCTTGGAAATACGGTGAACATATAACCCTGGTAGTGATGAAGTGTATCTTTATTAATAGAAAGAGGGGCAACAGCAGGGATTTCAGCATCAGCCATATCACGAGAAAACTGGTGCTCTTCGTGGATTTGTTCTTCACTCCAGCGCTCCGGCCGGTAGAACTTCACTACATAACGTTTTCTGTCTTCTCCCAGAAACTGGTAGACACGATTCTCATAGCTGTTTAAGGCAGTGAGGCCGGACTCAGCAATCAGACCGATACTCTCTAACGCATCAAGGATAAGATCCGGCGACAATGCCTGAAAATTAAAAGCAGAATTGTTCATAACTTCATTCGGGTTAGCCGCACAGAAAAGTGACAATGGGAAATAGTATCATCTATTTTTGGCGGTTCGCATGAAGTTCACATAAGTTTACATCAATCTTTAATCACGCCACGGGCACGTAAAAGTGCAGTTTTAAAGTCATCCTCATAATCTTTCTTTAAGCCTGGGATTTCAGTCGTGCTGTCAGTTCCGCGCATTTTCAGGTGATAAATCAACATGTCATCACTCAGTTCTCCCAAAGGTCCCTGATAACCACATTCTGTCGCCAGCTTCTGAATAAACTCCATCAGGTTAAGATCGCAATCTTCTTTCCATGCAGGATGCAGCAGTTCGATCAACTCATTTACGCGATGTTCTTTCATGATATTCCCTTTCAACGTAGTTGCAGACCCTAAAAATAACAGGGTTATTTCTTCAGGGAAAGGACAAGCTGACCGGGTAACAGTTAAACCTGCCTGACCGCAAGGTAAGGCGTTACAATGAACGGAATATAGACATTTTTACAGGTAAATATTATGGGGCAGGATAACATTACCGGCGTGATTTTAGCGGGTGGTCGTTCGAGCAGGATGGGTGAAGACAAAGGGCTGGTCGAAATTAATGGTAAACCCTTATTTGAACATATTGCCGAAAGATTACGCCCACAAGTCGGAGATATTCTCATCAGCTGTAACCGAAACACGAAACGATATGGCCGAAATTTCCAGACGGTCCCTGACATTACACAGGATTTTCAGGGCCCCCTTGCAGGAATGCTTGCCGCATTATCTGCCAGTAAAACCGAGTGGGTACTGTTCGTTCCCTGTGACGTACCAGCCTTTCCGTTAAATCTTACCGAAGCCTTTTTAGCCAACGCGGCCGGGCAACGGGCAGTTTTTGCCTGTGACCCTGAACGCGGGCATCCGACACTTTGTCTGCTGAACCGTAATCTGATTCCAGTACTGGAAACCTATCTCGCAAATGGCGACAGGAAATTAATGATTTTCTTTCATCAGATTGACGCAAAAGCAGTATTGTTCAACGAATCCACAGCGTTTTCCAATCTCAACACGCCTGAAGATGTGTCACATTGGAAAGCTAATCACCACGATATTTTCATATGATAAATCAACAAATTCCCTTGCTTGGGATCGTCGCTCACAGCGGAACAGGAAAAACAACATTGCTGAAGCAGCTTATCCCCTATTTGCGTCAACGTGGTATACGAACCGGTCTGATAAAGCATACACATCATGATGTGGATGTAGATACTCCAGGGAAAGATAGCTTTGAGCTACGTAAAGCGGGTGCAGACCAGACTATGGTTGCCAGCAGCAGCCGATGGGCATTAATGACAGAAATGCCCGAGCAGGATCATCTAAACCTAGACTATCTTGCGACGCGTTTTGACCGCAATAAACTGGATATGATCTTCGTTGAAGGGTTCAAGCATGAAGAGATCGACAAAATTGTGCTGCACAGGGAAGGAACAGGGGGAATATTGGAACAGTTAATTGATATTCATGCTGTTGCTGTGGCTAGTGATTGTCTATCAGAGACTATTTCAACGACAATTAGCGTCTTGAATATAAATAAGATAGAAGACGTTGGAGAATTTGTTATCAGGTGGCTGGAAAATCAGCAAAAACAGTAGTTTTCGATCTTCTGCCATTATCCAAATTCCGCATAGCAAAAAGCCCCGTACTTTCGTACGGGGCTTTCCACTAATTTGATGCCTGGCAGTTCCCTACTC
>NZ_QSNX01000018.1:42548-96672 GCF_009498575.1 Rahnella sp. RcJ3 | reverse complement strand
ATGCGAGGGAAGTGAGAGAAAAAAGGTCAAAATATCCCTTAAAAAACAATGCCGGTCACCTTAAGTGACCGGCATTATGCCAATGGCAGCCTTTCTTTCAGCGATGAAACGCTAATACACGGGATTAACGTTCGTAAATGATTTCTACGCCTTCGTCGTCATCTTCATCCCAGTCATCATCCCAGTCGTCGTCGGCTTCAGATTCCACTTCAGCCAGTTGTTCACGGTGATAATCATCCCACATGAACTCAACTTTCTCGGGTGCCGCTTCTTCAATCGCCATGTGCTTAGGATTTTCGTTGATGAACTTCATCACGTCCCAACACAATGCATTCACACCTTCGCGGTTTGCAGCGGAAATAAGGTAATAGTTACCTTCCCAGCCTAATGCATCAGCAATCGCTTTAGCACGCGTTTCAGCTTCTTCTTTCTCGATCAGATCAACTTTATTGAACACTAACCAGCGCGGCTTTTCAGCCAGCTTGGCGTTGTATTGCTTCAGTTCATTGATGATGACTTTGGCATTTTCGATCGGATCAGATTCATCGATCGGCGCAATGTCGATCAGGTGCAACAGAACGCGGCAACGCTCAAGGTGCTTCAGGAAGCGGATACCCAAACCAGCGCCTTCAGAAGCCCCTTCGATCAGACCGGGGATGTCTGCAACCACGAAGCTTTGTTCGTGATCCATACGTACAACACCGAGGCTTGGCACCAGTGTGGTAAACGGATAATCAGCCACTTTCGGCTTCGCTGCAGAGACGGAGCGGATAAACGTCGATTTACCTGCGTTTGGCAGACCCAGCATGCCTACATCGGCAAGCAGCATCAGTTCGAGTGCGATATCACGCTCTTCACCTTTGGTGCCCATGGTTTTCTGACGCGGTGAACGGTTCACGGAAGATTTAAAACGGGTGTTACCGAGTCCGTGGAAACCGCCTTTAGCGACCATATTAACCTGACCATTTTTGGTCATATCGGCCAGGACTTCGCCAGTGCTTTGGTCAAGAACTCGCGTTCCCACAGGCACTTTAATGGTGATGTCCTTACCGCGTTTACCAGTACAGTCGCTGCTCTGACCGTTAGTACCGCGCTCAGCACGATAAGATTTCACAAAGCGGAAATCGATCAGCGTATTGAGGTTCTCATCAGCAACGAGGTACACATCACCGCCATCACCACCGTCGCCACCGTCAGGGCCGCCACGTGGAATGTATTTTTCGCGGCGGAAGCTGACGCACCCGTTACCGCCATCACCGGCCACAACCAGAATCGTGGCTTCATCAACAAACTTCATTTGTTCTGTCTCCGTAAATCATTCGCCGGGCAGCTAAAGTTTAGCTACCAGGTTTTGCTCTGTCCGACGTGGCCACCATCGATGGCCAATTGCGGAAAACATTGCACCCGCCACCACCACAAATGCTCCCAGATAACCAATAAAATTAAGTACTGGTACAGCAAAAAAGTCAGGCCAGGCAAGTGCCAATAAATCTGAAAATAGCAGGGTAAACAGCGGCGTGAGTGTCACTAATGCACTTACCTGAGCTGCCTGCCATCTCGCCATCGCTTCCGCTAAGGCGCCATATCCTACCAAGGTATTCGCGCCGCAAAACAACAGGCAGGCAAACTGCCAGCCGCTGAGCTGTGAAAGCACCGCAGGGCTGGCCAGCGGGAGCAATGCGATAGAACATAAAGTGTACAGCAAAAAAAGGATTTGCGGTGAAGCCAGTTGACGCAGTAAAACCTTTTGCGCCACACCGTATATCACCCAAACTGTTGCTGCCCCGACGCCAAAAATCACACCCAAAGTGTAATCCGTCAGACGGGTGAAAATCTCAATCAGACTGGTATTGAAAAACAATATCAGCCCAAAAATTAACATACTGGCGCCAATAACCTGCGTAACGCGCATCCTTTCTTTTAGGATGATTACGCTGGCCACCATCATACCGACCGGAGAAAGCTGTCCGATAACCTGAGAAGCCGTCGGGCTAAGAAATTGCAAAGAAGAACTAAAAAGAACAAAGTTTCCCAGTAATCCACAAGTTGCAATCAGCACTAAAACCAGCCAGCGCGGTCGCCTGAAAATCGCTCTCGGAGGCAGCCTTCGCCTCATGGCCAAAATGCAACCCAGCACAACGGCCGCCATCGAAAACCGATACCAAGCCACAGTAAAGGGATCCATCACCACCAGAACCTGCTTCATGGCGATAGGCAAAGAGCCCCAGCTCATGGCAGTAATCAGCGCCAACAGAATCCCGACAGGTGCCTGTGATTTCGTATCCATATCCCGCCAGAATGGGCTAACCAGAATGTAAAAAGCCCCGCAACGAATTGCGGGGCTTACATCTATTTACTAAGACGCGAAAAACTTATTCAGCTTCGATGCTGATGTACTTACGGTTTTTCGGGCCTTTAACTTCGAACTTGACTTTACCGTCAGCCAAAGCAAACAGAGTGTGGTCCTTGCCGCAACCCACGTTGATACCAGCGTGGAATTTGGTGCCGCGCTGACGAACGATGATGCTGCCTGCCAGTACTGCTTCGCCGCCAAAGCGTTTTACGCCCAGACGTTTAGCTTCTGAATCGCGACCGTTACGTGTGGAGCCGCCAGCCTTTTTGTGTGCCATTGTTCCGCTCTCCTAATCTTAAGCGCTGATGCCGGTGATTTTAACGTCAGTGAACCACTGACGGTGGCCCTGCTGCTTACGATAGTGTTTACGACGACGAAACTTAACGATTTTGACCTTTTCGCCACGACCGTGAGCAACGACTTCAGCTTTGATTACACCGCCAGCCACTAAAGGCAGACCGATGTTGATTTCTTCACCGTTTGCAATCATCAGAACCTGATCGAACTCGATAGCTTCGCCAGTTGCAACGTCCAGCTTCTCCAGACGGATAGTCTGTCCTTCGCTGACACGGTGTTGTTTACCACCACTTTGGAAAACCGCGTACATATAAAACTCCGCTTTCCGCGCACTCAACTTTGTATAGTCCAGAGGGCGCTATAAATATTCACAATAGGGCGCGAATTCTACGCAAAAAATCAGCATAAGACAAGAGTACAATGACGACAAAAGAAGAAAAAAAGCGCAGTTCTTCCGATATCATTTATCTACACTGTTTTTCAAGTACAATCCCCTTTACAGTTAGCGCCATGTGCCAATGTGAGCCAGACCTCATTGCGGTGAAGAGAACAACAGCTGAAAAAACACAATGAACCTAGAACAGATTATTGATCTTACCCAGGACGACATGGCTGCAGTCAATGCATCCATCCTTGAACAGTTGAATTCAGAGGTTTCTCTCATCAATCAACTGGGATATTACATCATCAGTGGCGGCGGCAAACGTATCCGCCCGATGATAGCAGTACTGGCAGCCAAAGCACTATCCTACCAGGGCGATAAACACATCAAAGTCGCTGCTCTGATTGAGTTTATTCATACCGCCACACTGTTACATGACGATGTGGTTGACGAATCAGATATGCGTCGGGGAAAGGCCACTGCGAACGCCGCATTTGGCAACGCCGCCAGCGTATTGGTCGGCGATTTTATCTACACCCGCGCATTTCAAATGATGACAGATCTTGAATCGCTTCCTGTTCTGGCTCTGATGGCAAAAGCGGTGAATGTGATTGCAGAAGGCGAAGTGCAGCAACTGATTAATTGCAATGATCCTGACATCACAGAAGCCAGTTACATGCAGGTGATTTACAGCAAAACTGCGCGTCTTTTTGAAGCCGCGTCGCAAGCCTCTGCCATGCTGGCGGGCGGAAACAATGAGCAGATTACAGCTTTGCAAGATTATGGTCGTTATCTGGGCACCGCTTTCCAGCTGATTGATGATTTGCTCGATTACGATGCTGATGGCGAAACGCTGGGCAAAAACACTGGCGATGACCTTGATGAAGGAAAACCGACGTTGCCCCTTCTGCATGCGATGCAGCACGGTGATGCCGAACAATCCGCTATGATCCGCAAAGCTATCGAAGAGGGTAACGGGCGCCATTTATTGGAACCCGTGCTGGCAGCAATGCATCAGTGGGGCTCTCTGGCTTACACCCGCCAGCGTGCTGAAGAAGAAGCTGATAAAGCCATCCAGGCGCTTCAGGTGCTCCCGGAGTCCGAATATCGCTCTGCGCTTGAAGGCCTCGCGCATATGTCTGTAAAACGCGATTTCTGATATTTGCCTGTCGTACCTGCCAGAATAAAGCAGGCGCGACAGGCATTATTGCGCTAGTTTTTTTCAGGCTCACGTAATCTGTTGAGCAACTCAGATATCCCTTCCCTCACAATGAATGAGATCATCGTTTCACGTTCAGGTTCTCTCAGTTGCTTATAACTTTCGATCCAGATCGCCAGTGGGTCCTGATGTGACGTATACACATATTCAGCAGAACGCTCATTCATCGATAAACTGGCGGCGGCATTACCGGGCAAGCTGTCGATGTGATATTCCACTGCACGTCCCTGAACGCCCAGCCTGCGGCGTTTAATCCAGCACAATCTGCGAGCCATCCCATGCACACCTTGGGTTGACGTCGGCAGTCCTTCTTTTCCGGTCAGTTCCTTTGCTGCAAACCACTCTTTTTTCATAACATTCCTTGTTTCTTATTAAGTAAGTAAGAAAGATCGTTGTTATACATCCATGAGGGTAATGCTGATATTTTCTGGTAATGAGCGTTTATATAAAAGGTGGTATTAACATAAGTCATTTAGAAAAACACCTATTTGACAGAAAGAAGATATTCAATTTTTTGGAGTGAGTCTATAGATGTATGTAAATGCTTCCATGAATTATGTTTATCAACAGCCGGGTGAACTGATTAAATTTTTTTTCGGAAAGCAGTTTAAATAAAATCTTAAACTAAAATAAGAGGAAAATTAAAAAAAGCAAATTACAACAAGTAGATAGCCATCTAAAAAAGCAAGAAAAACCGCCTTAAATCATAATTTAAATAACTAAAATTCAATTGGTTAATTAACCCTATCAATGTATTTGTTCAAAAAAACACATGCCAGTTACGTTTTCACTTTAAAAAAATACAATAATAAAATTATAAACTGACACAAATCACAAAAAGCAAAAGGAATTTACTTGTTTGTCTAAATCAAAATAAGAATGTATTTTCTAAATAAGTAAAATAATGGATTTTAGGAAACATTGATATGGTTTATATGAGTAGTATGAGCAATTTTTAAAAGTATGTTTAATAGCGTATTTATTGAAAATCATTTTTCAGAAGGAAGAGATCATGATGACAAGGAATGAAGACTGGCACCAGGCTGATATTATTGCAGCACTGAGAAAGAAGGGCACCACACTCGCAGCAGTATCACGATCAGCAGGCCTGAGCTCTTCGACACTTTCAAATGCATTATCACGGCCATGGCCAAAAGGAGAATTGCTTATCGCAGGCGCTTTGGGTATCCATCCCTCACTGATCTGGCCTAGCCGGTATTTTGATCCCAAAACGTTGCAAATCATTGAACGCCGTTGCCGCCCGACCAATGAAACACCGCGTTAAGAAAAACAAAAGCCGCCCGTTAACCGGCGGCTTTGTTCAATGTTCACTTATTAATAAACTGCTCACCAAGCTCGATATCTTTGCGAAGAATATCCAGCATCGAATCCAGCGATTGCTGCTCAAAAGCACTGAGCTGACCGATATCGATAAGCTCTGCAATGCCATGTTTACCTAGCAGAACCGGTTGTGCGAAAAATCGCGCATAATCGCCTTTACCTTCAACATAGGCACATTCCACAACATTCTCTTCACCCTGCATCGCCCGCATCAATGAAAGCCCGAAGCGTGCTGCAGCCTGCCCCATTGAAAGCGTGGCAGAACCGCCACCGGCTTTGGCCTCTACCACTTCCGTTCCGGCATTCTGAATGCGCTGAGTCAGTGCAACAATTTCGCTTTCAGTGAAAGAGACACCTGGGATCTGAGACAATAAAGGCAGAATCGTCACACCAGAGTGCCCGCCGATAACTGGCACTTCGATATCTTCAGGTTGCTTACCCTTCAGCTCAGCGACAAAAGTATTGGAGCGGATTGCGTCCAGAGTCGTTACGCCAAACAGTTTATTTTTGTCGTAGACGCCCGCATTTTTCAATACTTCAGCCGCAATCGCGACCGTGGTATTTACCGGGTTAGTGATAATACCAATGCAGGCTTTCGGGCAGGTACTGGCAACTTGCTGGATCAGATTCCGCACGATCCCGGCATTCACATTAAACAGGTCTGAACGATCCATGCCGGGTTTACGTGCCACCCCCGCAGAAATCAGGACGATGTCAGCCCCTTCCAGAGCCGGTTTAGCATCTTCACCACAGAAACCTTTAATTTTGACCGCGGTAGGGATATGGCTGAGATCGACGGCGACACCCGGAGTGACCGGTGCGATATCATATAATGAGAGTTCGGAACCGGAAGGTAGCTGGGTCTTGAGCAGAAGCGCGAGGGCCTGACCGATACCACCCGCAGCACCTAGAACTGCAACTTTCATCCTATACTCCTTTTTTATCATTAACTTATAAGTGTCGTGTAATTAATTGGTGTGACCTTAATCACTTACGCTGTTAAAAACAATCGCTCACCTGCAGAGAATCTGAGGTTGGTCGTTTAGAAAGTAAAAAAACATCTCTAAGATGACCTTTTTCCGCTTTTAGTGACTTTTTATCGGAAAGCTTCATCATTAAAAATAGCACCACAAAATAGGCCAGGTTAATAAATGGTTAAATTCGGTCCAATGTGAGAGCTGAATCGAGATCATCACATTAAATCCCTTGTGCAACACAGTTCACCCGCAATGCACAATTTTGGCATATTCATTAAATTGAGCTTAAAACAGCGGCACTTACATTCCTTGTTCCAAGCTTAATTCATGATTTTTGCAATTAACCTCTGTTGCATAAAAATTCAATTATCTGCATAATCAGCCCCACTATGATTCAGAGACCAGGGTGCAAAATGCGTAATCCTGCTAAACAGGAAGATTTGATCAAAGCCTTCAAGGCACTGTTGAAGGAAGAGAAATTCAGCTCTCAGGGCGAAATCGTTGTCGCACTTCAGGATGATGGTTTCGAAAATATCAATCAGTCAAAAGTCTCACGGATGCTGACAAAATTTGGTGCTGTCAGAACTCGTAATGCGAAGATGGAAATGGTGTACTGCCTGCCCGCTGAAATTGGCGTGCCGACAACCACCAGTCCTCTGAAGAATCTTGTGCTGGATATCGACCATAACGATGCCGTTGTGGTGATCCGAACCAGCCCGGGAGCCGCACAACTGATCGCGCGTTTACTCGATTCCCTGGGTAAATCCGAAGGGATCCTCGGAACAATTGCCGGTGATGATACGATCTTCACGACACCGGCCCGCGGATTTAGCGTCAAACAGTTGCACGATGCGATCCTCAGTTTGTTCGAGCAGGAGCTCTAGGGCTGCAACATTTTGCACCTCCTGTCGCTTTCATTCTGTGCCTGAGGTCAGAAGATTACCTTCTCTGACCTCATTCAACGCTATTCCCTTCCTTTATTGCTGCCTTCCGTTTCTCAAAAAAACCGCAAACGCACCGCCTTTCTGTTAAATCTCGCTACAACCTACGAAATTCCGTCACACAAATATTTCCAGGGTGTGATTCACCGCAAGAATAAGCACAAATAGTCAAATTCACTCACTCCATTGATTTTACTAAAAATTAACACGAAACGAACGTTTTTCATCCACTTTTTATGCCTTTTTGTTATTAAAAACAAAGATAGCTGACATATAACAACCCAAATAACTATTAGCGAGCTATTAATTTATGGCGTGACTAGATGTATACTCATTTCCGTGGTGTGAAGCACCAGTTGTTGGAAACATAATAAAATCGACGAGGTCAAAATCATGAAAGTTAAAACTACCATCGCAACATTAAGCATTCTCTCTGCATTGTCATTTGGCGTTTTTGCAGCACAACCTGTTACACAAGAACAAGCCGCAACAATGCAGCCTACAGGGATGATCAGCGTCAGCGGCATAGCCGGTGCACCATCAGATATCCGTCAGGCACTGTCAGATAAAGCCGATGCCAAAGGTGCTAAAGCATTCCGTGTTATCGAAGTTCGTGAAGAAGGTAACTACCACGCGACCGCAGAAATTTACCAATAATTTCGGGTAAACGAAGCGAAGGGGCCTGAATGACTCAGGCCCGCGCTATGCGCATTAAGAAGGATTTGTCACTGCACCATCTACGTTCCCGCACGCTTTATGCGCTCCAGAACACGATATTACAGTCCTGATAAATCCAAATCTCAATCGACGTTGCTCTCTGATGAAAAGCACCAACGTCTGTGAATTCAGGAAACCATCATGAAAATTATTACCACTATTGCCGCACTTAGCCTGTTGTCTGTTGTTTCTTTTGGTGCCTCTGCCGCACAGCTTGTGACAAACCAACAGGCAGAAAATCTGCAACCGATGGGCATGGTCAGCGTTAGCGGCGTCAACGGCGTGCCAATGGATATCCGCCAGCAGCTGTCTGATAAAGCTGAGAGCAAGGGCGCAAAATCTTTCCGTGTGATCGAAGCCCATAACGACGGTGCTTATCACGCGACAGCAGAAATCTATCAATAACATTTCTGAGTAAGTTACTGATATAAAACCGCTGTTTTATTATTTCATAAATTAGCGTTACCGGGTTTCAACAGCCACAGACCAGCGAAAATAAGCGCTGTTGAGGCTGGGAAGAGCGTTGACACTGCCACTGCCCGACTCTCTTGCTAACGATACCCTCGTCGTCCTGTCCGACGACACCCTTTGGCCCTCAAAATTTCGGGGGCTTTTTTTGCCTGAGAAAACCTTAACACGGCGGATCACAGGCATAAAAAAAGCACAGCAACTGCTGTGCTTATTCACTATAAAAATATGATTTTACTGATCTTGTGACGCTTTCGCTTTTGCAGCCAGGGCCGTAAGCAGTTTTCCATGTATACCACCAAAACCGCCATTGCTCATCACCAGAATATGATCGCCAGGCTGAGAGGCCTTAACGACCATATCGACCAGTGAATCGACGTCTGCACTCCAGTGAGCAGGCTGAATACAGTGTTCAGCCACTTCGGCCACCTGCCAGGGAATATGCTGCGGCTGTAAAAGGAAAACTTCATCAGCACGTCCCAGGGAAGGTGCCAGTTCATTTTTACTCATGCCCATTTTCATGGTGTTTGAACGGGGTTCCAGCACGGCCAGAATACGTGCAGTTCCGCCGACTTTGCTACGCAATGCAGAAAGCGTTGCCAGAATAGCCGTCGGATGGTGAGCAAAATCGTCGTACACGCTGACATCATTTTCTACGCCGCGCAATTCGAGACGGCGACGGGCATTAATGAAATCGCCCAATGCCTTACAGGCATCTTCCGGCTTCACGCCCACATGGCGTGCCGCAGCAATCGCCATCAGGCCGTTATGCATGTTGTGCTCGCCAACCAGATTCCACTTCACCTGCCCGACCGCTTCGCCGTGCAAATAAACCTCGAAAGTACTGGAATCTGGCGTCAGTTTCTTAGCATCCCACACACAATTTTCGGCATCACCGACAAATTCCTGCTCACTCCAGCACCCCATCGCCATCACTTGTTTCAGCGGTGTGTCGTGCTCCGGCAGAATGATTTTTCCCTTGCCCGGCACCAGACGCACCAGATGGTGGAATTGTTTCTGAATCGCTTTCAGATCATCAAAGATGTCAGCGTGATCGAATTCGAGATTGTTGAGGATCAGCGTACGCGGGCTGTAATGAACAAACTTGGAACGCTTATCGAAGAACGCACAGTCGTATTCATCAGCTTCCAGCACGATAAACGGGCTGTTGCCCAGACGCGCAGACACCTCGAAATTGCCCGGCACGCCGCCAATGACGTAGCCCGGTTCATAACCGCAGGCTTCGAGGATCCACGTTACCATGCCGGCAGTGGTGGTTTTACCGTGCGTCCCCGCAACGGCAATAACCCAGCGCTCTGGCAGAACATGATCATGTAACCATTGCGGGCCTGAGACATAAGGGATCCCAAGCTCCAGCACCGCTTCGACACAAGGATTGCCGCGCGTCATCGCGTTGCCGATGATCACCAGATCCGGCTGAGGATCTAACTGGGCAGGATCGTACCCCTGGATCAGGTCGATCCCCTGATTTTCCAGCAGCGTACTCATCGGTGGATAAACGTTGTCGTCCGAACCGGTTACCTGATGCCCCTGTGCACGAGCCAGCATCGCCAGCCCGCCCATAAACGTGCCGCAAATCCCAAGAATATGAATGCGCATATATTTTCCATTAATGCCTTTAAGTCAGCCGCTATTCTACCGCTCAGAATCCTCCAGAAGAAATGGATTTGCCTATGATTCGTCCATATATTTGGGCTAAACTGCTCACGCTCTTGTGAAATTTTTATTAACGTACCGTTATCTATCCTCGATTCAGGGAAAGTGTCATGAAAACGTTAGGCGAATTTATTGTTGAGAAGCAGCAAGATTTTCCACATGCAACTGGTGAACTGACAGCGTTACTTTCAGCAATTAAACTCGGCGCTAAAATCATTCACCGTGATATCAACAAAGCGGGTCTGGTCGACATTCTGGGTACCAGTGGTGCAGAGAATGTGCAGGGTGAAGTGCAGATGAAACTTGATCTGTACGCAAATGAAAAATTAAAAGCCGCGATGAAGGCGCGTGGTGAGATTGCCGGTATCGCGTCAGAAGAAGAAGATGAGATTGTCATTTTCGAAGGTGAACGCGCTGAAAATGCAAAATACGTCATTTTGATGGATCCGCTGGATGGTTCTTCAAACATCGACGTTAACGTTTCTGTCGGGACAATTTTCTCGATTTACCGCCGTACGACTCCGCTGGGTCAGCCGGTGACGGAAGCTGACTTCCTGCAACCGGGAAACCGCCAGGTCGCCGCAGGTTATGTGGTATATGGTTCTTCCACCATGTTGGTTTACACCACCGGCGCAGGCGTTCATGCCTTTACCTACGATCCTTCACTTGGTGTTTTCTGCCTCTCTCACGAAAAAGTCTGTTTCCCTAAAAAGGGCAACATGTACTCGATCAACGAAGGCAACTACATTAAATTCCCGCTTGGCGTTAAAAAATACATCAAGTATTGCCAGGAACAGGATGAAGCGACGCAACGCCCTTACACCTCACGCTACATCGGCTCGCTGGTGGCAGATTTCCACCGCAACCTGCTGAAAGGCGGCATTTATATTTATCCAAGCACCGCCAGCCATCCGAACGGAAAACTGCGTCTGCTGTATGAATGCAACCCGATGGCTTTCCTGGCCGAGCAGGCTGGCGGTAAAGCCAGTGACGGTAAAAACCGTATCCTGGATATCATCCCGCAGAAACTGCATGAACGTGCACCATTCTTTGTGGGCAACAGTTCAATGGTGGAAGACGCGGAGCGCTTCATTGCCCAGTTCCCTGATGAATAACTGAAATACGCATCAAAAAATCATCAAAGAATGAATGTGATACCTGTGTAGCTTTGCATTGACCCAAACATAAAAAGGTGGCTTAAAAGCCACCTTTTTTATTGTTTACCGCTCAGGATTTTTTCAGAAATGATCGGCTCGATTGAGTTTAAACACCGCCATGCTTTTTGCCAGTAACTGCGCCTGCTCTTCCAGTGAACGTGTGGCCGCTGTCGCCTGTTCCACCAGTGCGGCGTTTTGCTGCGCTACCTGATCCATCTGCGTAATCGCCACGTTCACCTGTTCGATGCCGTGCGTTTGTTCGGTCGTCGCGATGGAAATCTCACGCATCAGGCTGGTCACTCGAGTCACTTCGCTGGAGATTTCCAGCATGGTGTTTGCGGCAGATCTCACCATATCCGAACCTTCAGAAACCCGGCTTTCAGAATCCACAATCAGCTCTTTAATCTCTTTAGCCGATTGCGCACTGCGTTGCGCCAGGCTTCGTACTTCACCCGCCACCACCGCAAAACCACGACCCTGCTCGCCGGCACGTGCGGCTTCGACTGCCGCATTCAGCGCCAGAATATTGGTCTGGAAGGCAATGCCGTCGATGACCGTAATAATGTCGCCGATACGTTTTGAGCTATCGGTGATGCCCTGCATTTTATCCATTACCTGATGGACGACTTCGCTGCCTTTGTTGGCAATGACTGACACGCTTTGCGCCAGTTGATTGGCCTGGTCAGAGTTCGCGGCATTCATGCGCACGGTTGAGGTCAGTTGCTCCATGCTCGCGGCAGTTTCTTCCAGCGATGCAGCGGATTCTTCGGTGCGCTGCGCCAGATGGACGTTACCGGCAGCCAGTTCGCGGGAACCGACATCGATCTGATTCCCGGCATCGCGTACGCGTCCG
Source organism: Rahnella sp. RcJ3 (assembly GCF_009498575.1). Taxonomy (NCBI): domain Bacteria; kingdom Pseudomonadati; phylum Pseudomonadota; class Gammaproteobacteria; order Enterobacterales; family Yersiniaceae; genus Rahnella; species Rahnella sp. RcJ3. The sequence goes on along the minus strand of NZ_QSNX01000018.1, from coordinate 84,290 downwards.
ACAGAAAGCGCCAGCGAATCCTGCATTTGCTTCATCGCTTTCAGTAAACGCCCCATTTCGTTATTACGGGAATCATCAATTTCATGGGTCAGATCGCCTTGGGCGATGTATTCCAGTTGCGCAATGGAGAATGTCAGCGGATGCATGATGATCTTCTGCAAGGCGAACCATGCCAGCACCGCGATAATCAGCGCAATGATGAAGCTGGTGGCAATCACCGTCAGTTGGATACGTGCATTGGCGCGGGCCTGTTCAATCCGGTTATTGGTATTATCTACGGCATAGGCACGGAAATCCGCCAGCGCTTTATCATAAGCATTGCTGTAAGGCGTGATTTTGTTTTCCAGCACATCGTAATAACCGTCTGCACTTTGCGCCTGAATTGCTGCCAGCAGCGGCACTAAGCCGTTAGCTTTATAGGCATCGTAGGTTTTCTTTACTGCGTCGGATAAATCTCTGCCCTGCTGAGTGTCATCCTGGATGCTGATAAATTTCGCCAGATCGGTATCGGCTTGTTTGATATAACCGCTCATGCGGTCCGCTGTATTTTTCGCATCATCCATCATGCCAATTTCCAGCTGACGTACCGCCACGCCGCTGGCGACACGCGTGCGCAACGAGAAACTGTAGCTGTCGGCCAGTGAACCAAGTTCATCGCCCTGAAGCTGGTTAATTTTTTGCAGTGATGTCGCACTTTGCCGGATGGCATTCGCCCCCAGTACGCTCACCAGCAAGAGAATTAACGTCATAAATACCAGCAGGCCAATCAGACCGGCTTTTACGCTCAACTTATTCAACATACGGTGTTATCCAGCCATTCAGGTGAAAAGGAGATACTTCAGATGGGTAGGGATCAGGTTAATCCTGATTTTTTGTTTGAATATTGTTATCGGCAATCGCTCGAATATCTTGATAAGAAAAGCAAAAACAGGCAGTTACGCGGAAAAGTATCGGATCAGTAAATTTTACTGCCAATACGGAAGATTTAGCCGAGGTTCAACAGCAGGTCATGCCGGGAAATGCGCGCAGACGATTCGACGAAAAGGGCGGGAAATCGCGGGAGAGTTGGCTATAATGTGCGGCACTCTATTCCTGGTTCAATGAAGGAAACCAACAATGAGCTTACTGAATGTCCCGGCGGGCAAAGAACTGCCAGAAGATATCTACGTAGTGATCGAAATTCCTGCAAACGCAGATCCAATCAAGTACGAAGTGGATAAAGATACCGGCGCGCTGTTTGTAGACCGTTTCATGTCTACTGCGATGTTCTATCCGTGCAACTACGGTTACATCAACCACACGCTGTCTCTGGATGGCGACCCGGTTGACGTTCTGGTTCCAACTCCGTACCCGCTGCAACCAGGTTCTGTGATCCGCTGCCGCCCTGTCGGTATGCTGAAAATGACCGACGAAGCCGGTGAAGATGCGAAACTGGTTGCCGTTCCGCACACCAAACTGAGCAAAGAATACGATCACATCAAAGATGTGAACGACCTGCCAGAACTGCTGCGCGGCCAGATCACCCACTTCTTCGAGCAATACAAAGCGCTGGAAAAAGGCAAATGGGTAAAAGTTGACGGTTGGGCTGATGCTGCTGCTGCAAAAGCTGAAATCGTGACCTCTTTCGAACGTGCTAAAAACAAATAAGTTTTCTGCCGTTTGAACAAAAAAACACCGCCAGATGGCGGTGTTTTTTTATGTATTAAGCGTTGTCAGACAACGATTATTTTCCGACGACCTTGCTCAGATTACTCACTTACTGCTTCGTTACGCTTAACCCAGTCACCACCCTCAATTCTCGGCACACCATCCAGTGAACGAATATAGAGGTAAATCCAGGCGCTGCCATAAGGTGTCGAAATCAGCTCACGACGATAATCTTTCGTATTACTTTTCAGCTCATCTAACTCAGCCATGATGGACGAGTTAATGCGGTAAACTTCGCAATAGACTTTGCCTTCCCCTGGTATAACAGCAGGATAGTGACCCAGATTATACAGGGCGTAACCTTCCAGCTCATGATCACCCAACCATTGAGCATTCGTCATCCAATGACTGTTGCCTTGCTTGCGTCGTAAGCTACCGTAAACAATTATTCGCATGTTTATATTCGTATAGTAAAAGTCACATGAATTAAAACTCAAACTGATAGAGCAAATCCAATGCCTGATCGATGCCCGATACAGCCTGCAGGTAAAGCTTGGGCATCAACCGGTAGCGCAGAGTGAGCGTTGCCAGCGAGTCGAATATCCCGACGCCATATTTCACCTGTAAACCCGGTAAAACATAACCACTGACCACGACCTGGGAGCTGTCTCCCACGCCCTGAGTATCCAGCGCCAGATTGCTGACACCGAATGCCTCGCCGATTTTACCCACAAGTTTACCACTTTGTGCAACCCCTAACCCGATAAGAGCGGAAGTCATTGCGCCACTGTCACCGCCGGAGTTGTCTAATCCTTGCCCGCGAAGCAGGTAGGACAAGGCTTCCTGCTGTGACATCGCCGGATCTGAGAATATCTCAAGTTTAGGCGCATCGGCCTCACCGGTAACTCTCAAACCAGCAACCACATCGTTTTCTGTCGCGTCCGGGTTACGGATCGCTTCCAGATTCAGTAGCGGCTGGTCCGCCGGGCCGGAGAACAGCAACTGGCCTTTACGTACAATCAGATCCTGCCCGTAGGCATGGAAGCGCCCGGACGGAATATTAATTTGCCCGTTCAGCCCCAGGCCGCGGCTGTCCTGTGCCACTTTCAGCGCACCTTCCAGCCGGGCTTTCAGACCGAAGGCATCGAGACGAACATCTTTACCAATGTTCACCATCAGATTGCTGTTGATCGGAATAGAAGCAGAAGCCGGTGCGATAGGCTGACGCTGGTCGTTGAGCATTACTTCATCCGACGACACGCCCACGGCACTTTCCGGCAATTCCTGCACCGTAATGCGCGCCCACGGAATATCAACGGTTCCGTTAAGCGAGAACAACTGCGGCGTGGCATCAAACACTAAATCCGGTGAAACGTCCAGACGTACCATCGGTGGCACGGAAACCCGCACTTTGTTGCCTCTCGCCGCGATGCGGGCGCGCCAGGCATTAATTTCACTCCAGTCGGCGTTACCGTTCAGCTCAAGCTGACCCTGCGCGGTTTTGATCACCCCTTCCATGATGGATGACATACCGTTGAAATTAATGCCGATATTGGCATCGGTGATATCAAACGGCATAAATTGCGCGTCGAAATCAACACCGGTCAGCGCAAGCCTGCCAAACACCAGCGGTTTCTGTGCGTTACCGCCGAGGCGCAGATTGGCATTCAAAATACCCGAGGCTTTTTCGCCGTCCATCAGCGCGGGTTGCAGCAAGGCCATCGAGATACGGGCAATATTCACATTACCGCTGAGGTTACGTTTTCCCTGCGGATCGGCAATCTGGATGCTGCCGTCAAGCTGACCGTTGTGGGTGATTTTAATCAGCCAGTCGAGACTGGCACGACCGTTGTTCAGCCCGGCGTTCAGATTCAGCGTATCAAACGCCACCGGCAGCGGGCTGCCCTGCACCAGTTGCTGAACTTTCACGCCTTTACCCACCAGTGAAACACTGGCCTGCGGCAGTCCGCCTTCCGCTTTCCAGCTCACATCGGCTTTCCCACTGAACACGCCGCTCAGCTGTGTGTCATCGGTCAGGAAAGGTTTGATCATCGCCAGGTCAAAGCGGTTGAGCACCACGCTCGCCTGCCCGCTGGCACCGGCATCAATCGTTTTCGGTACACACAAATCAGCGTCCGGGTTTTGCCAGCAATGCGGGCCAACGGTGATCCGTTGCTCTTTATTAAAGTAATCCAGTACAATCGAACGGTTCAGTCGCCATTGCCCGACTGGCGTATCAAACAAGGTATTGGTGATGTCGCCTTTCCATTCCTCGGTGGCGCGGTCAAAACTGCCGCTCAGCGCCAGACGGCCGGAAACCGGTTTGCCATCGACTTTCAACGTCAGTTCATGCTTTTTCTCGTTACCTTTGGCCTCGAGATTAATGTCAGTGATATCCAGCGCATCCTGTTTAAGCTGCTGAACGCGTACACTAAAATTGCCCTGGATCTGATCGGTAGAGCTGACGTCGCCTTTAATATCCACGCGGCGCACCGTCAGCGCCTGCCATTTAAGGCCCGTCGCTGTTATATCCGCCAGCAGCTTCGGTGCCTTGAGATCACCGCGCAGTTGCAGCATTCCTTTCACTACACCGCCCAGACCCGGCAATGCACCGTCAAGATGTGGGGCATCGACTTTAGCGTCGAGATTCCAGGTATCAGCGAGCGTCCCCTTCACATCCAGATTATTGCGCCCCAGTTCAAGATGCAGTTGCGGGATATCCCACTGCCCATAACTGTTGCCGCGCACATTACCCTGCGCTTTGACCGCGTTTTGCTTCACGTTACCGGTCAGATCCAGCACCGGCACCTGAATCTGCCATGTGCCGCCATACAGGCTGCCGCGCGTGGTGATCTTGCCCTGCAATTTCGCCGGCCAGTCAGGATACTGTTTAGCGGTATTAATGCCGGTCAGCTTCAGTTCACTGTTCCAGCTGATGGCTTTACTCCAGTCCACCACGCCGGTCAGGTCGGTATTGCCTTCCAGCGCGGCAAGGCGCAGCAGGCTCAGTTTGAACTGCTCCACGTTGCCTTTACCGTCAAGGGTCAGCGTCGCAGGCGGTATCTGCTCGCCTTTGAAATCTGAACGCAGTGACAGCGCGTAATCGGTCGCTTTACCACTCACGTTAAATTTGAAGCCTTTCACCTGATACTGCGGCGTGCCGGTCAGCGGCCATTGCAGCGCATCGCTGGTAAGTTGCAGATCCAACGGCAAACCGGCTTCCGCCAGCTGAGTTTGCAAGGCCAGCTGAGCACGCACCGGGCCGGAAAGATTGAGGCCAACATCCAGCTTATCGCGCAGCCCGCCCGCGACTTTCAGTTTGATCTTCTCCCCTTTCAGCGGATCGATATTCACGGCGGTATTGAGGGTCATATCGACCGGCCAGTTCTGGTTGAGCGTCGCCTGCCCCATACCATCCACGGAACCCTGTGGCGAGCGCACCATCAGTTTATCCAGTTTTACAATCTGATTTTGCGTACTGGCTTTCAGCTCGAAACGGGTGATCAGCACATCGGTATCGCCGGTGAGACGCAGGTTTTCGGCGAGAATTTGCTGAATATCCAGATCAACCGGCAGACGGAAATCCGGTAACTCAGGCAGCAGCGGTTTAGCAAACAACTCCTGCAATGTTTCACCCAGCGGTTTCTCCGGCACGACCACCGGCGGTTGTGCCGGTTTGCCCGTCGCTTTTTCGACGGCTTTGTCCTGCGCGGCCTGCACCACGTCCGGTAACGGGCTGACCGGCGTTTTCGGCAGCGCAATCAGTAATCCGCCGATACGCGTTGGCATCAGCTGAATTGCGCGGCCTTCCCAGTGCGCCCCTGTGCGGAATGACGCCAGCGAAATAGCCCGGTCATCCAGCGTAATATTGATGTTATCCAGCGTCAGCAAACGCAGCGTGATCGGATACGGCGTGCTGAGATTGGTTAGCGGCTCGCTGTTTTCCGGCTCAGGTTGCGCGGCGGCTGGCGTCATTTCTTTGGTATTGACCACCACATTCACGTCTTTCACCCGCAACGCATTGACGCAAAGCGCGCTGTTTTTCAGGCAGGAGAAATCGAGGGAAAGGTGAAACTCCCCGGCTTTAACGTCCACACCCGGCATTTCGTAATGCACGCCTTTCAGTGTCAGGTCGCGCCATCCACCTTCGGTACTGGCTATGTTCAGGCCCGGTACGAACCGGTTGGCACCGTTGATCATCAGGTGCAAACCGGTTTGTGTGCCGACCAGAAAGGCCACCAGGCTGATTAACAGCACCAGGAAAATCAGGAATCCCAGGCAGATTTTTTTAAATAAACTCATAATTCCGGACCCAAACCGATGTAAAACTGCAATCCATGCTCATCTTTGTCGCCAACCGGAGCGGCAACATCTAATTTCACCGGGCCGATCGGTGAAGCCCAGCGCACACCCACACCCGCGCCGGTTTTAAAATCGTTTTGTGTAATGTCATTAACCGCTTCACCGGAATCGACAAACACGGCGCCCCACCATTTTCCGGTCACGTTGTACTGGTATTCCACAGAACCGGTGCCCAGATAGGACGCACCGGTCAGCTTGCCTTCGTCATCACGTGGAGAAATGGATTTGTATTTGTAACCACGGATACTGCGGTCACCACCGGCGAAGAAGCGCAAGGATGGCGGCACACGTTCGAAGTCATTGGTTTCAATCCACCCCAGATTGCCGCGGAACACAAAACGGTGCTTGTCAGCCAGGGTGCGGATCCAGACGTTTTGCGCCTGAATCACGGCGAAATCGACGTCAGAACCCCAGCTAGTATCGGACACATCAAGAGAGTAGCGCTGAGAATCGCCCCAGGTTGGCATCAGACCGCCGCGCTGACGCGTACGGTTGAGGCTCACACCCGGATAAATCAGCATGGTGGTGTTGGTCACGCTACCCTGCGTAAAGTGATCAAGGCTCCAGCGCAGATTGACCGCATGCTGCCAGCCGCTCGAGAGATCCCAATAACGCGCCAGATTGACGGTGGTGGAATCTGAATTGGTATCGTTCAGGTCTTCACGTTTGAAACCGCCCTGCACCAGGTAATATTGCTCCAGCGGGGATTTCAGCAGCGGAATTTTATAACTGAGATCTAAAGACTGCTCCGGGCCGGAGAGCGTGGTTGAGGTTTCAAAACTCTGGCCACGATCGTTAACCCATGGTTTCTTCCAGTTGGCCGTCACCCGCGGGCCAATGTCCGTGGAATAACCGATACCGGTTTCGATGGTATTCTCGGTGCGCGGCGACACCACGGCATTCAGCGGCAGGGTTTTCGTGGCTTTGGCATCCGTGAAATCCGGGGACACGACAACAGAGTTAAACCAGCCGGTAGCAGACAGGCGGCGGTTAAGCTCAGCCAGTTGCGCCGTGGTGTAGTAATCACCCTGATGAAATGGCACCAGATTTTGCAGATATTCATCACGGATCTGCGATCCCTGATAATGCACATCACCGAAGCGGTAACGCTCGCCGCTGTCGAACTGAATGTCCCAGAACGCTTTGTGCTCGTCTTCGATGACGCCCAGTTGGCTTTTACGCATCGTGGCGTCAAAATAACCTTTGCGCAGGGCAATGCCGGTCAGTGAGCTTTTGAAATTATCGTACGTCCCGTGGTTTAAAATCGTCCCTACCGCAGGCACATCACGCTGTTTGAGCTGTTCGAATTCATTATCTTTGTCTGCCTGCCCTTCAATCACGACACTCGTGCCAGCGATTTTCACCGGTAACCCTGGTGTCACTTTGGCAATCAACACCGGACGCCCCGGCGGCGGTGTTTCGCGGTAATCAAAATCGATGGTCGGCGAATAATACCCCAGCGGCCGTAAACCCTGTTCAATAGCGGCACTGACGCGGGCACGGAACCGTCCGTTAGCCCCGACTTCATCGCTTTGAATGGCTGATAAACGGACGCGGACGTTCCTTTCTAAATCGCCATCCAGGCCTTCCAGTTGCAAACGCACCTTCGCTGCCATGGAAAGTGAGGGGGCCAGCAGTACAAATAACAAACCCAGTTCACGATATCGTGGCACACGCACTCCTGCTAAATTTTACTGTCCTGTTAAAATATCAGATGCCCGCCGGAGATTATCTGCCCATCTTTGGCAGATTCATCTTTTTAAAGTCTGATGAAAGCATTTTAGTGCTAATCCCCTGAAAATGTTCAACGACGAAGCAACGTCCTTCGTATTGTGTGCAAAGACGCAATCAGATACAACTAACACTGACCTGTTGGTCGTTGTTATTCGTACAAACCTTTTGTGACAAACCTCGTTCACTAAAGCAACAACTGGAGTTTTCTGTGGTGCAACTTTCCGATAAAACGCAGTCTGTCACGCAGGCAGAAGCGTTACCTGGCCGTACAACCCCGATGCCGGTGGCAACCCTTCATGCAGTAAGTGGCCACTCAATGACGCATGTTCCTGACAACATGGAAGTCGCGATTTTTGCGATGGGCTGCTTCTGGGGCGTAGAGCGTTTGTTCTGGCAACAGGAAGGGGTTTACAGTACGGCAGCCGGTTATAGCGGCGGTTTCACTCCCAACCCGACCTACCGAGAAGTGTGTACCGGCCAGACCGGTCATGCGGAAGTCGTGCGCGTAGTCTTTGACCCGGCGATTATCAGCTACACAAAACTGTTGCAGATTTTCTGGGAAAATCACGACCCGGCGCAGGGTATGCGTCAGGGCGGCGATATTGGCACGCAATATCGCTCCGCGCTGTATGTGCTGAGCGCAGAACAACAGGATCAGGCGCTGGCAAGTCTGGCGAGTTTCCAGCAGGCGATGGACGAAGCGAACGATAAGCGCACTATTACCACGGAAATCACCGAAGCCCTGCCGTTCTATTATGCGGAAGATGAACATCAGCAATATCTGTTCAAAAACCCGGAAGGTTACTGCGGATTAGGCGGCATAGGCGTCTGTCTGCCGCCGCAATAATGCGGGATTTTTAAGCGCTGGCGGCAGTCTCAGTGCTGCTGCTATACTATGCGGGTCACAAAAGTGGCCCTTGAAAACTATTTCTGGCAATTATCTTTGTTTTTCATCCTTAACGCTTTTTTCTTCTGAACAGCTTTTTAATGTTTTTTTAAAAAGGGTGTTCTTTAAGCAACAAAAATAATGAGTGCCTTTCTCTGCCGGTTAATTCCGGTGTTAAACGGATAGATTATGTTAAACAGTATTTTACTGATTCTCTTATTAATCGCGATCAGTGCCTTTTTCTCGCTGTCAGAGATATCGCTGGCCGCTTCCCGCAAAATAAAACTCAAACAGTTGGCAGACGAAGGAAACGTCAATGCCTCCCGTGTCATGAAGTTACAGGAAACCCCTGGCCTGTTCTTTACCGTGGTGCAGATTGGCCTCAATGCCGTCGCCATCCTCGGTGGTATCGTGGGTGATGCCGCATTTTCCCCGGCTTTCCGGACCTTTTTTATCCGCTTTATGTCGCCTGAAATGGCGGATCAAATCAGCTTTATCTTTTCGTTCGTGCTGGTCACCAGCCTGTTCATTCTGTTTGCTGACCTGACACCGAAGCGCATCGGTATGATTTCACCTGAGTCGGTTGCCGTCCGTATAGTCAACCCGATGCGTTTCTGTCTGATGATTTGCCGCCCGATGGTGTGGTTCTTCAACGGTATGGCGAACATGATTTTCCGTCTGTTCAAGCTGCCCATGGTGCGTAACGACGACATCACTTCCGACGATATTTATGCCGTCTTTGAAGCCGGTGCGCTGGCGGGCGTACTGCGTAAGCAGGAACATGAACTGATTGAAAATGTGTTCGAGCTGGAATCCCGTACCGTTCCGTCGTCAATGACCTCGCGTGAAAGCGTGATTTATTTTGACCTGCGTGAAAGCGAAGAAAGTATTAAAGAGAAAATCGCCACACACCCGCATTCCAAATTCCTGGTGTGTGACGGTCATATTGATCAGGTCGTCGGTTATGTTGATTCGAAAGATTTACTGAACCGTGTGCTGGGTAATCAGAGCTTAATGTTGAGCAGCGGTGTGCAAATCCGCAATGCGCTGATTGTGCCGGATACGCTGACGCTTTCCGAAGCACTGGAAAGCTTCAAAGCGGCAGGCGAAGACTTTGCCGTGATCCTCAACGAATATGCGCTGGTGGTGGGTATTATCACGCTTAACGACGTGATGACCACGCTGATGGGGGATCTGGTGGGTCAGGGTATGGAAGAACAGATTGTGGCCCGTGATGAGCATTCATGGCTGGTTGAAGGCGGTACGCCAATCGAAGACGTGATGCGCGTGCTGCATATCGAAGAATTCCCGCAATCCGGTAACTATGAAACCATCGGCGGCTTCATGATGTTCATGCTGCGCAAGATCCCTAAGCGTACGGATTTTGTGAAATTCTCCGGCTTCAAATTTGAAGTGGTCGATATCGACAGCTATAAGATTGATCAGTTGCTGGTGACGCGTATTGTCGACCAGCCTGCTGCACCGCTGCTGCCAAAAACGCCGCAGGAAATTAAAGACGACAAGAAAGCGCAGGGGTAAGGCGCTTTTTCAAGCGTGGAAAATTCAAACGCCAGAAACACTAACGGCTCCTTCAGGGAGCCGTTTCTTTTTGCGCACACTGCTATAAAGCAGTGACAACACGCAGGGCACACTTAGCCCATTTCTGCCTGCAAATGCGTAACCTGACGGTTAACTTCAGACATCACGCTAAAGTGGCGCTTATCGCGTACCTTAGGCAACAGGATCTTGCCTTGGTCGAATTCAAAAGCGCCGACGTCCTTGATATACAAACGTCCACGAAACAGTGTCTTAACGTACTTTGCGACTTTCATCGGATTGTAACGCTGGAATATTCTCATTTTTCTATTGTTCTCCGTTAAATCACTGCAGGTACCGGCCACGTCGCAAGGCGACAGATACCGGGACAGAAAAGTGTTTTGCAGTGAAGAGACCTATAACATAGCAGGGCACTCAGGTATTGCCAGTGGATTTAACTGCTTTTACATTGATTTTCAGTATTGTCTTAAACCCTGACATTCAAACACAGTATAACCCTGCTTTATGTGGCAATTTTGTAATCAGCAACACAAATTTAACATACCAACAGGACAGACCACTTAGGGCGTCCTATGATTGGCGTGACTGTTCTTTTGCGCCCCGGAGAATCTATGCTTTTAAGAAGTCTTTTTGTGATCACTTTTATGACATTTTCGCTTTTTGCATCTGCCCACAACTTTACCGTCGGCCAGCGTCTGGCACCGGTCGGGGTGGATGATAAAGGCGAACTGAATGACGTTAAGGATGCATTCAGTTACAGCAAATGGAACAGCGCAAAACTTCCTGGAAAAGTGCGTATTGTGCAGCACATGGCGGGAAGAAGCAGCGCCAAGGCCCTGAACGAACCGCTAATTACCGCGATCAGGGCCGCGAATTTGCCGCATGACCGTTATCAGACCACGACTATCGTCAATACCGACGACGCTATTATCGGTACCGGCATGTTTGTGCGTAAAAGCATAGAAAGCGGCAAACGTGAATTCCCGTGGTCGCAGGTAATTGTCGACAGCAACGGTGCGGTGAAAAAGGCATGGGACCTGCAACCGGAAAGTTCAGCGGTGGTGGTTCTGGATAAACACGGGGTAATTAAATTCGCCAAAGACGGGCAGTTGTCACCGCAGGAAGTCCAGCAGGTGATTACGCTGGTGGATCAGCTGGTAAAAGAATAAAACGTAAAAACCCCGGCGTAAACCGGGGTGTCATATCAGAATAAAGACACTCTGAAGCCCGGATTCAGGAACGATTCGCGTGGCACGTAGTTCAGCGTCTGCCCTTTCCAGTCATGTACCTGCGCACCGGCAGCCAGCGCGACAGCATGACCGGCGCCGGTATCCCAGATATTGGTCGGTCCGAAGCGCGGATAAAGTTGTGCCGCACCTTCAGCCACCAGACAGAATTTCAGCGACGAGCCGATCGCTACCGTCTGATGTTCGCCCAGTTGCGCCAGGTAATCCTGCAATTCAGGGTCATTACTGAAGTGTGAACGACTGACGACCACCAGCGGCGGATGCGCTTCTTTCACTGCAATCTGCTGACGTTCGCCCTGCTCTTCTTTCCAGGCTTTGCCTTCTGCGGCGCTGTACATCACCTTGGTCACCGGCACGTACACCACGCCTAACACCGGGATACCGTCTTCGATCAGTGCGATATTAACGGTGAATTCACCGTTACGTTTCAGGAATTCTTTGGTACCGTCCAGCGGATCAACCAGCCAGTAGCGCGTCCAGTTCTGACGCTCGCTCCAGCTTTGCGGGTCTTCTTCCGACAGCATCGGCGTTTGCGGATCCAGCGTTTGCAGGCCGGCTTTAATCACGTTGTGCGCTGCAATATCTGCTGCGGTGACCGGCGAATCGTCTTTTTTATGGCGCGCATCAAGCGGTTGTTCACCGTCATACACCGCCATGATCGCGTCACCCGCATCGCGCGCTAACTGACAAATTTGCTCTAACATCGTTTACCTCAGTGCTTTGATTCTCATTTCTCAAGCCTAGTTTTTTTTGCCGCGAATAGCCATCCCGTAATGTGAACACGTCATAAAGCTGTTACATCTCACATTTATCCATGACAACTGATTACATTCTCAGCAAATTTTGAGATACATATCCGGTTTTCTCTTACGGGCATCATCCCTTTCTCTGGAGGCAAGGCAATGAATAAACGTCATCTGACGTTATCCCTGCTGGCGGTACTGACGGCAGCATCCGTTCAGGCGTCACAGGTGGATCTGCGCATTATGGAAACCACGGACCTGCACAGCAACATGATGGACTTCGATTACTACAAAGATAAACCGACCGATAAATTTGGACTGGTGCGCACCGCGAGCCTGATCCATGCGGCACGGAACGAAGTCACCAACTCAGTATTAGTCGATAACGGCGACATCATACAGGGCAGCCCGCTGGGCGATTACATGGCGGCGAAAGGCCTGAAACAGGGCGACGTCCATCCTGTTTATCTGGCGATGAATACACTCGATTATGCGGTCGGTAATCTCGGTAATCACGAATTTAACTACGGTCTGGATTATCTGAAAAAAGCGCTGGCCGGGGCGAAGTTTCCTTACGTAAATGCCAACGTCATTGATGATAAAACCGGTAAGCCGCTGTTCACACCATTCCTGATCACCGATAACGCGGTAAAAGACCGGGAAGGTAAAACCCATAATCTCCGCATCGGCTATATCGGTTTCGTGCCGCCGCAAATCATGGTCTGGGACAAAGCTAATCTGCAAGGCAAAGTCACTGTGGCGGATATCACCGAAACCGCTAAAAAGTGGATCCCCGAAATGCGTAAGCAAGGTGCCGACATCATTGTCGCCATCCCGCACTCTGGTCTTTCCGGCGACCCATACAAAACCATGGCAGAAAACTCGGTGTATTACCTGAGCCAGGTGAAAGGCATCGACGCCATTATGTTCGGCCATGCGCACGCGGTTTTCCCGAGTGAGGAATTCGCCAGCATCAAAGGCGCGGACATCAGACAAGGCACGCTGAATGGTGTTCCTGCCGTGATGCCCGGCATGTGGGGCGACCATCTTGGTGTCGTGGATATGGTGCTGAACAACGACAGTGGCAGCTGGAAAGTCGAAACGGCTAAAGCTGAAGCGCGCCCGATTTACGATAAAGAGCAGAAGAAATCTCTGGCGGCGGAAGATCAGAGTCTGGTGAAAGTGCTCGCCCCTTCTCATGACGCAACACGTAAATTTGTCAGTAAGCCAATCGGCAAATCCACCGACAACATGTACAGCTATCTGGCACTGGTTCAGGACGACCCGACGGTACAAATCGTCAATAATGCGCAGAAAGCCTATACCGAACATTTCATTCAGGGCGACCCGGATTTAGCCGATCTGCCGGTACTTTCTGCTGCTGCACCCTTTAAAGTCGGCGGACGTAAAAACGATCCGGCCAGTTTCGTGGAAGTGGAAAAAGGCGAGCTGACTTTCCGCAATGCGGCAGATTTGTATCTGTATCCGAATACACTGGTGGTGATGAAAGTCACCGGACAGGAAGTCAAAGACTGGCTGGAATGTTCTGCCGGACAGTTTAATCAAATCGATATTCACAGCACCAAACCACAACCGCTGATCAACTGGGATGGCTTCCGTACTTATAATTTTGACGTTATCGACGGCGTGAAATATGAAGTTGATGTCAGCCAGCCGGCAAAATTCGATGGTGAATGCGCACTGATTAATAAAGATGCAGAACGCATTAAAAACCTGACCTACAACGGTAAGCCGATAGACCTGAAAGCCACCTTCCTGGTCGCCACGAATAATTACCGGGCTTACGGCGGAAAATTCGCAGGCACCGGCGATAAACACATTGCTTTCGCGTCACCGGATGAAAACCGTTCCGTGGTTGCGGCGTACATCAGTGCCGAAACCAAAAAAGCAGGCGCGGTCACGCCAACGGCGGACAACAACTGGAAGTTGGCGAAAATTGCAGCACCGCAACCGCTGGATATCCGTTTCGAAACGTCTCCTGGCGACAAAGCGGCGGCCTTTATTCAGTCTCACGCGCAATACCCGATGATGGCCAAAGGCACCGATGCCATAGGTTTTGAGATTTATCAGGTCGATTTGCAAAAATAATGCCCTGTCAAACGCCCCGCCCGGGGCGTTTTTTCTTTCTGTACTTCCTTTGAGCTATAGCCGCGCCTTAAACATGTATTTATAATGCATGTTATAAATTCCTTCATTTAACGAGGCTTCATCATGGACTATCGCGACCAACCCCTTGGCGCTCTGGCTGTTGCCATTCCGCGCGCTACCCGTCTGTTCCGTCAGTACGATCTCGATTTCTGCTGTGGCGGTAAACAAACCCTGCTGCGCGCCGTCACCAAAAAAGAGCTGGATATTGATCTCATCGAACAGCAGATTGCTGAAATTGCCCGGCTGCCGGATACCTCCACTGACTGGAAAACCGCACCGCTGGCGCAAATTATCGATTTTATTATTCCTCGCTACCATGACCGCCACCGTCAGGAGCTGCCTGAACTGGTTCTGATGGCAGAGAAAGTGGAACGGGTACACGGTGACAAATTGCCTTGTCCCCACGGTCTGGCGGTTCAGCTGCAACTGATTCTGGAAGAACTGACCAGCCATATGATGAAAGAAGAACAGATCCTGTTCCCGATGATCCGCGGCGGAATGGGCCGTCAGGCTGCCGGTCCGATTTCAGTCATGGAACGTGAGCACGATGATGCGGGGCAGATTCTTGAAGAGATTAAACGTCTGACCAATAACGTGACGCCGCCGGAAGGGGCGTGTGTGACCTGGCGGGCGCTGTACGCCGGGATCAACGAATTCATCACCGACCTGATGGAGCATATCCATCTGGAAAACAACCTGTTGTTCCCGCGCGCGCTGCGTGGCGAATAATTCAGGTTTCAGAGGTAAAAAAGGGCGCATATGCGCCCTTTCTTGTTTCTGCTATCCGGAAGGAATTACAGAATTTCCAACAGCTCAACTTCGAAGATCAGCGCGCTGTATGGAGGGATGGAAGCCCCCGCGCCACGTTCGCCGTAAGCCAGGTTATGCGGGATATACAGCTCCCACTTAGAACCGACAGGCATCAGGGTCAGTGCTTCGATCCAACCTGCGATCACGCCATTGACCGGGAATTCAGCCGGCTCGCCACGCTGTACGGAGCTGTCAAACACGGTACCGTCGATCAGTTTACCGGTGTAATGAACACGTACGCGATCCTGACGGCCCGGAATGGTGCCTTCGCCCTGGGTGATGACAGAGAATTGCAGACCAGACTCGGTGCTGCTCACGCCTTCGCGCTGTGCATTTGCAGCCAGGAATTCCTGACCCTGAACAGCCAGAGCTTCCTGGCGTTCACGACGAACAGCATCAGCACGTTCGTGGACTTCACGCAGTGCGCGGTGAACCACATCAACAGGAACGGCTGGCGTATTCCCTTCCAGCGCGTCGCGTAAGCCTGCCAGCAGTGCGTCAGGCTCTAAACCCTGCAAACCTGATTCCTGCAACTGTTGACCGACCTGCAGGCCGATACCGTAACTTGCCTGCGCTTCTACGCTGTCAAATGAAGGGGTAGTCATGAAATTTCCTTAGCTCTTAAAAATGTCGAACGCGCAGCATAGCAGCGCAAGGCTTTTGGGTAAAATTCTCTGTGAGGCAACATGACGGCAGGCGCAGTTCCTTTCCCTTTTCGGTAAATTTTTCGCATTTGACGCCATTCACGACATCGTTCGGGTGATATTTGTGCTTTGTCCCTTTCCGCATCAAGCAGTTAAACGGCTATACTAGGCAGCAACAGGCAGTCGATATTACGACAGTTAACAAGAGAGGTCGTCATGGGCAGAATCCCGCCCAGGAGAAGGAAAGCCATCCGTATTTATCAACCCATGTTGAGATCCTGGATTGCCATTATGAAAAGGCCGATGCGAGACACCACAGCACCGCAGAGTGAAAGCGAGAGTGAAATCACTTCTGCAGAAACGGAAACCGGTACTTCCGCCGCCGCCCGGGGCAAAACGCTGCTGAGCAAAATCTGGCACATGAGCGACGATTTCCACTGGTTGTCGCCCCTGCCGTATGCGCACCGCCGCGGCATTATTCTGGCGGTGCTGGTCATCCTGCTGGCATTACTGTGGCCCTATACGCCAGAAAACACCTATGCGCCGTCGCAACCGCAACAACCGGCAAGTATCCCGATGCAGGCCGATTTGCGTAACGATCAGGGCCGCACGACGCAAATGGCGCAGCCTGAGCCTGTTCAGCCGCAGAGTAATGACAACAGCGGCACGTGGCGCAGTTATCAGGTGCAGTCGGGTCAGACGCTGGCGCAGTTGTTCCGCGATAATAATATGGCAGTAAATGACGTATTTTCGATGGCACGGGTAGAAGGGGCGGACAAACCACTGAGTACCCTGAAAACCGGGCAGGAAGTGAAGATACAGCGTGATGCGCAGGGGATGGTCATGGCCCTGCAAGTGACAACGGATCAAAATGTTACCGTGACGTTTACCCGTCAGCCGGACGGCAGTTTCCAGCGCGGTAACTGATCGGCTTCTTATCTTTGCATTGTTCATCATGCAGAAAAGCAAAACGCCGGCACATGGCCGGCGTTTCACAGGTTAACTTCAGCGCTATTACGCTTCAGCAACCACAACTACGTTCAGTTTAGCGAATACGTCGCTGTGTACCTGGAACTCAACTTCGTGTTCACCAGTGGTACGCAGAACGCCATTCGGCAAACGAACTTCGCTTTTAGCAACTTCAACGCCAGCAGCAGTTACTGCATCAGCAATATCGCGAGTACCGATAGAGCCGAACAGTTTGCCTTCGTCGCCTGATTTAGACGCGATGGTTACTGAACCCAGTTCGTTGATTTTAGTTGCGCGAGCTTCAGCAGCGTTCAGAACGTCAGCCAGTTTGGCTTCCAGTTCTGCACGACGTGCTTCGAAGAACTCAACGTTTTTCTTGGTAGCAGGAACAGCTTTGCCCTGTGGTACCAGGAAGTTACGAGCGTAGCCCGCTTTAACGTTAACTTGATCACCCAGGCTGCCCAGGTTTGCTACTTTATCAAGCAGAATAACTTGCATTACTTTATCCTCTCAAAGTCGTTAATAGACAGTGGCCGATTACTGATGACGATCAGTGTATGGCAACAATGAAAGGTAGCGAGCGCGCTTGATGCAACGAGCGAGCTGACGCTGGTATTTTGCACGAGTACCGGTAATACGGCTCGGGACAATTTTACCGCTTTCGGTAATGTAGTTTTTCAGTGTAGCGATGTCTTTGTAATCAATCTCTACAACGCCTTCCGCGGTGAAACGGCAGAACTTGCGACGACGGAAATAACGTGCCATTAGGCTAGTCTCCAGAATCTATCAAATCAATCTGCTCGGCATGTAACACCACTTTATTCAGACCATTGCGCCCTTGATGGCAGCTAATGAATCCGGTCACAGTGAGTTGCGTGCCGACCGTTATACTGTGAGTTAATGCTTGTGACGCTTGTCCACTGACAACCACGGGCATTCTGCACCATGCTTGTCGGTTAAATCCGGCTTCCTGCTGCGACGATTTGTGCTCTAGCACAAACTGGCAGTGTGGAATGCCCGAAGGACTGACTTTACGAATGGGGGTCTTGCACACAGTGCCCGACAACACCAGACGATTCGCCGTCACGGCAATTACTCTTCAGAATCCCCAGCTTCAGCATCATCGTTAGCTTCAGCAAAGTCTTCGCGGCGATCACGACGCTCGTCTTTTGCTTTAACCATTGGAGATGCTTCAGTTACCGCGTGTTTAGTACGCATAACCATGCTACGGATAACGGCGTCGTTGAAGCGGAAGTTAGTTTCCAGCTCATCGATCGCTTCCTGCGGAGCTTCAACGTTCAGCAGAACGTAGTGGGCTTTGTGCAGTTTGTTGATCGGGTAAGCCAGTTGACGGCGGCCCCAGTCTTCCAGACGGTGAATCTGACCAGCTGCGTTAGTGATTACTGCACTGTAACGCTCGATCATGCCCGGAACCTGTTCGCTTTGGTCAGGGTGAACCATAAAAACGATTTCGTAATGACGCATCGAATTGCTCCTTACGGATTATTCAGCCTCCTGTCAGGGTCAACCGCGGCCCATGGAAGCAAGGAACGTGTTTGTGTGCGGTCGAAAAAATGACGCGCAATTATATGTACAGCCTGTGGGAAACTCAAGGAGAAAGGCAGATTAATTTCTCTACAGCTTTGCAGTGAAGAATGCCGTGACTTCTGCCAGCGCATGAACCGAGACTTTATGCTTCGCGCCAGCTTCAGAAATAAAGGTCAGATTATCATCTGCACCGCTTTCAGCCAGTTCCTGCCGCAAGCGCTGGCTTTCAGCAAAAGGCACCACATCATCTTCTTCACCGTGCCAGACAAACAACGGAATATCTGCGATTAACGCCGCTTTCCCGGTGAAATCCAGACCCAGCAAAGGCGCGATTTCGCGTTCAAATACGTCACGCTGCACAATGCCACCGGCGTTGTAAGCTGGAAAAAGGTGGTGAGATAAACGCGCGAAATAACCAGAGCCCATCAGGTTAGCCGCCGCTTTAATCCATGGGAATTTGATCAGCGCCGCCATGGTGGTCATGCCCCCCATCGAAACGCCAGCGACGCCTAAACGCTGCGGATCCGCCAGACCGCGTCCGACAAACTCGTCTTTCAGACACGCCAGTTCATCAATGTTGTTCTGCAAAATGCTCCAGAAATTCGCCAGACATCGCGCTTCGTCGTTTTCTGCGCGCGCACCGTGCATTAATGCATCAGGCAATATCACGCGAAAACCCGCCTTTGCCAGCGTGTAGCCGAAATATGAGTAAATCTCTTTGGAAGACAGAAAACCATGATAGAAAAAAATCGTCGGAAGTTGTTGCTGATACTGTCCGGCTGGCACGGCATGAATGATCTGGATCCCTTCAATATTTTCTTCGTACATCTCAACCATCGTGCTTTCCCCTGTGCATTTAGAAAAAATGTCGGCCTCTGTGATTTTTGACATTCTACGGGTCTGCAAAACGGCGACCACAACCTTTTTCGTATGATTTATAACCCGTTATTCAAAATCCGCATTTTTCAGTTGGCTGACCTTAATTCAAATTCACGCATTTATATTTATTTCATTGATTCAGATCAATTTTACATGAAATAAATAGTTACATTTGATCGTTAATCCTTTCCCGTTCTCCGCCGTTAGTGCGCTATCAGAAGCTAACGGGAAAAACCCATGAAAACGGCATCAAAACGCTCATTTCGACGGTGGAGCATTGGCGCAAAACTGGCCAGCATCGCCTCCCTGCTGGTCGGTTCCTTATTTATTATTTTCACTTTGTCACTGACTCACTCCGCCGGAAAGCAGGTCAATGAACTGGCCGTTAACGCCATTTCCGAGCAGGTGACCGGGGTGGTAGACATGATCGAAATGTACAATGCCAGCCTGAATGCGGAAGTGGACAGCTATACGCGTCTGTTCAGCCATTTTCTGCCATCGGATTTCGAACTTGATACTACCAGCCCGATGATGGTGGGCGATCAGTCAGCACCTGTCATAAAAGCAGGCGGTACGCCACTGAATCTGGATAGCAAAATCCCCGATGATTTTCTGGCGCGCACCGGCGCAATTTCCACAGTGTTTGCACGCCGCGGCGATGACTTTATCCGCGTAACCACGTCCCTGAAAAAACAGGACGGCACCCGCGCCATCGGCACCTTGCTCGACAGTAGCAGCCCGGCTTACGCACAGATTATGGCAGGGCAACCTTTCAGCGGGCTGGCAACGCTGTTCGGCAAAAAATACATCACCAAATATCAGCCGGTGCGCGATACGCAGGGCAGCGTGATTGGGATTTTATTTGTGGGTGTGGATATCACCCAGGAATATGCTGATATGCGCCAGAAGATCCTGTCCAAACGCATTGGCGAGAAAGGCTATTTCTTTGTGCTGAACAGCGCACCCGGTAAAGATCTCGGTAAATATCTGGTGCACTTCACTGATGAAGGAAAAACGCCAGCGTGGCCTGAAGGCGAACTGCAGCAGGTCATGTCACAGCCAAAAGGCCAGCGTGAATACACTGACGCAACCAGCCAGCATCAGCAATTCATGGTATATGCGAATGTGCCGGCCTGGCATTGGGTGGTGGTCGGCAGTACCGATAAAAACAGCCTGGTGGAACAGGTCAACAGCACGCGTAATCACTTCCTGATGGTGAGCCTGCTGGCGCTGGCATGTTTCGCTGCACTGTTTATCTGGCTGACGCGCAAGCTGGTCAGCCGCCCGCTGAGCGACGTCGTGAGTATTGCGCAACAATATGCCAGCGGTGACCTGCGCGCGCGGGCTGAAACCCAGCGTGTTGATGAAATTGGTGCCCTGATGCATGCGATCGACGGCATCGGCCACGGGCTGGAAAAAATTGTCGGTGAAGTCCGGCAGGTTTCCTCTGAAATTATGATGAATACGCAAGGACTTGCGCACGACAGCGAGCAGATTAATCATCAGATCGGCACGCAAGCCAGCAGTCTGGAAGAAACCTCAGCCAGCATGGAGCAGATCACCGCTACCGTACAGAACACGGCGGACAATGCCACACAGGCCACTCAACTGGTGCAACAGACCGACAAAGCGGCCACTGTCGGTGCTGATGCAGTAAATCAGTCGGTTGAGAGCATGGAGGCCATTAAGCACGCCTCAACGCGTATCGCGGATATCACGACCGTCATCGAGGGCATCGCCTTCCAGACCAATATTCTGGCCCTTAACGCCGCCGTAGAAGCCGCCAGAGCCGGTGAGCACGGGCGCGGATTCGCGGTTGTCGCTGCAGAAGTCCGGGCGCTGGCACAGCGCAGTTCAAATGCGGTGAAGGAGATTGAAAATCTGGTCGCGGATTCCCTGAGCAAAGTCGAGGACGGCCACCAGAGCGCAGCCAAAACGCAGGTAAACATGAACGATATTTTGCAGGGTATTCGCCAGGTCAAAGTGCTGATGAGCGATATCGATCTGGCCTCGCACGAGCAGTCGTCCGGTATTTCACAGGTAAACATTGCCATTATGCAGATTGGTAAAGCGACGCAGGAGAACGCCACGCTGGTGGAGAATTCACAGCAAACTGCGGCGGCGCTCAGCGAACAAGGCCGCCATCTCTCACAACTGGTCAGCGTCTTTAAAATTTCCGAACGGTAAGACGTGAATTGCGCGGCAATATACACCGCGCGGACTCGCCAGCACACCGGTGAAAGGGCTACACTTCAGGGTATCGCCCTTTTACCGGATATCACGATGAAATCCCTCCGAATCTCCGCTGCGCTGTTGTTACTGGTTGCGCTAAGCGGTTGCAGTAATCTGATGCAAACCACGCCGGTTCCGCCGCCTGCCGTGACAACCAAAGCGCAGGAAATTACCCGTGCGCAGACTTCCACTCTCACCAAAATTGGCAGCATCACGGTCGATGTGATTGGCAGCCCGATGGATGCCGAAGCAGAAGTGCAGCGCCGCGCCGATGCGGCGGGTGCGCATTACTATGTGATCATGTTTAACAGCGAAACTATTATTCCCGGCCGCTGGTATTCACAGGCCACACTCTACCGCTGATTATTCAGCGCCGATCGCCCGGTTAAGCAACAACTGGCACAAACGTTCCGGCAACAGCGTTTCTCCACGCGGATCAAGCACCAGGCGGCACCAGGCGTCTGCTAGCGGTGGCGACGCAAACTCCAGCATTTGCGTCGCGGTCAGCAGGTTAAATAGCTGACCGGTAAGCCAGCGCCCCTGAGCTTCTTCCGGCCTGCGCAACCGTTGTAAAAACTGGCGCGACGCCCGGTCAAAGACGCGGTTTTGTCCGCGCGCCTGATGCAAAATCTGCTGAACCATTTCCGCGCTGGCAGGCAGTTTTTTCAGCGTGCGCAGCACATCAAGACACATAACGTTTCCCGATCCTTCCCAGATACTGTTGACCGGCATTTCACGGTACAAACGCGGCAACTCGCTGTCTTCGCAATAGCCAATCCCTCCCAGCACTTCCATCGCCTCTGCCACAAACGGCATTCCCTGGCGGCACACTTCGAACTTTGCAGCGGGCGTCATCAGGCGGCATAACAATTTTTCCGCCGGATTATCCTGCGCATCCGACGCCGCAGCCAGACGCATCAGCAACATCGTCTGCCCTTCCAGCAACAGTGCCATCCGGCTCAGCGTCTGGCGCATCAGCGGTTGTTCGATAAGAGGTTTACCAAAAACCTGCCGCTGGAAGGCGTGGTAAAGCGCTACCGACAACGCCCGGCGCATCATAGCGTGGCTGCCCAGCGCGCAGTCAAAGCGCGTATGACCGCCCATTTTCAGGATATGGCGGACGCCCTCGCCTTCTTCGCCCAGCAGCCAGCCGGTGGCATTCTGAAACTCCACTTCGCTGCTGGCGTTCGAACGGTTACCCAGTTTGTCTTTCAGGCGTTCGATGCGGATCGCATTACGCGTTCCGTCTGGCAATACGCGCGGCAGAAAGAAGCAGGACAGTCCGCCATCAGTCTGCGCCAGCACCAGATGCGCATCGCTTTGCGGCACGGAGAAGAACCATTTGTGGCCCACCAGATGATAAGGTTTTCCGCTGCCGCGTCCTTCCAGCGCCGTCGCCCGCGTGGTGTTGCTGAGCACGTCAGAGCCGCCCTGTTTTTCCGTCATGCCCATGCCGATCAGCACGCCTTTCTTCTGATCGCCAGATTGCAGATGCGGATCATAACGGTCAGATAACAGCGGTTTCATCCAGCCACTGAACTCCGGCGGCAGATATTTTTGCAGCAACGGGATCGCGCCAAATGTCATCGTCACCGGGCATAACGTCCCCGCTTCAACCTGACCGTGAAGAATAAAACGCGCCGCACGCGCCACCACCGAACCGATACGCGCATCTTCCTGCCAGGGTAAATTGTGCACGCGGTTGGCGATCAACCCTTGCATCAGCAGATGCCACGCAGGATGGAAACGCACGTCATCAAGACGTTCACCGGTGGTGTCATAACGCAAAAGATCGGGCGGATTGGTATTCGCCAGCCTTCCCAGCTCCAGCGATTCTGCAGAGCCTAACTGCTGCCCGAGGGACGCCAGGACATCGGCATCCCAGCCCGCCTGCTGGCGGGAAACCGCTTCGCGCAACGGGGTGTCGGAAAGGAATAAATTGCTGTTACTCAGTGGTTTGGGTTGATTGAAAACCCGGTGTGTTTCCCAGTCCATCGCCTGCTCCCTGTTAAAAGGATATGGCGTAAGTATGGTAAAAAACGGGGAATTAACAGGCGGACAGATCACAAAGGCAGAAATGCAAACGGGAGCCCTGAGGCTCCCGTTTAATCAGCGGATCAATAAACGACAATCAGCTTTTCTTCAGGCCGCGCTGACGTACCGCTTCGAACAGGCAAACACCGGTGGCTACGGAAACATTCAGGGAAGAGACGCTCCCCGCCATCGGGATGCTGATCAGTTCGTCGCAATGTTCGCGGGTCAGACGGCGCATACCTTCGCCTTCTGCGCCCATCACCAGCGCCATCGGGCCGGTCATTTTACTCTGGAACAGGTCATGATCCGCTTCACCGGCCGTGCCGACGATCCAGACATTATGTTCCTGCAATACGCGCAACGTACGCGCCAGATTGGTCACGTTGATCAACGGCACGTTTTCAGCGGCGCCGCTGGCAACTTTTTTGGCGGTGGCGTTCAGTTTCGCGGAACGGTCGCGCGGAACAATCACCGCGTGAACACCCGCCGCATCCGCGGTACGCAGACAGGCACCCAGGTTATGTGGATCCGTTACGCCATCCAGCACCAGCAGGAACGGACAATCGAGGCTTTCCAGCAACGCAGGCAGGTCATTTTCCTGATACTGGCGGCCTTCGCGCACACGCGCAATAATCCCCTGATGCACAGCACCTTCGGATTTCTCATCCAGCCACTGCCGGCTCGCCACCTGGATCACGATACCGCTGGCTTCCAGCTCGTCGATTAGCGGTTTCAGGCGTTTATCGTCACGGCCTTTCAGGATAAAGACTTCCAGAAAGCGTTGCGGATCGTTGTCGAGTAAGGCTTTAACGGAGTGAATACCGTAGATAATTTCGCTCATGATGCTCTTTAAAATAGACTTGCGGACAGCAAGCTGTCCGCAATTTAGTAAGGTTACAGACGATTCTATCATAGAAGAATCGTCAGAAAGGACTAGCTGTCAGACTGCTTTTTCTTCGCGCGCTTGGCTCTGGTGGCCGCCGCAATTTTTGCAGTTTTGTCAGAAGGCTTTTTGGCTTTCTTCGGTTTACCGTCTTTACCCACAGCACTGACCGCTTTCTCTTTCTTCGGTTTGGCTGGTTTTGCGTCATCTTTGCGGAACGCGCTGTCCGGCTCAAAATTCACGTTTTTCTTAGCAGTACGGCGACGGCCAGCATTAGCTGGCGCGGCAGAACGCATGGTACGTTCGCCACCTTTTTTCGCGCGGTCACGCGCGGTTTTGCCTTCACCCCGTGCTTTGCGGGTGCTGGAAACCAGCGCGAAATCGATTTTACGTTCGTCCATATGCACGGCTTCAACACGAATTTCTACCGTATCGCCCAGGCGATAAACCGCACCGGAGGATTCACCCACCAGACGCTGACCGATGTTATCGTAACGGTAATAATCATTGTCGAGCGATGACACGTGCACCAGGCCGTCGATGAACAGATCGTTGAGGCGGACGAAGAAGCCAAAGCCGGTGACACTGGCGATAATGCCGGTGAAGACTTCACCCACATGATCTTGCATGAAGTCGCACTTCAGCCAGTCCGCCACGTTGCGGGTGGCTTCGTCCGCGCGGCGTTCTGCCATCGAACAATGCTCGCCGAGCTGCAACATATCTTCGTAATCACTGTGCCAGCCGCCGGTTGGCGTCCAGCGATCTTTCAACGTGCCGTGCTCTTTCGCCAGCAGATACTTGATCGCGCGGTGCAATGCCAGATCCGGATAACGACGGATTGGCGACGTAAAATGCCCGTAAGAAGGCAATGCCAGACCAAAGTGGCCACGGTTTTCCGGATCGTAAATCGCCTGTTTCATTGAACGCAGCAACATAGTTTGCAGCATTTCGCGGTCAGGACGATCGGCCAGTTCATCCATGATCTGAGCATAATCTTTCGGCTCAGGTTTCATGCCGCCGCCCATCACCAGACCCAATTCACCCAGCACGCTTTTCAGCGCGGAGATATGGTCATCGCTTGGACGGTCATGCACGCGGAACAGCGCCGGTTCGTTATGTTTTTCAACAAAACGCGCCGCAGCAATGTTCGCCATGATCATGCACTCTTCGATCAGTTTGTGGGCATCGTTACGTACGGTCGGTTCGACACGTTCGATACGACGCTCAGCATTGAAGATAAATTTCGCTTCTTCGGTTTCGAACGCGATACCGCCACGTTCTGCACGCGCCTGATCCAGCACTTTGTACATGGTGTGCAGTTCAAGCAGATGCTTAACCAGCGGCGAATATTGCTCGCGCAGTTCCGGGTCGCCTTCGATGATGCGCCAGACTTTGTTGTATGTCAGACGCGCGTGAGAGCTCATCACGGCCTCGTAGAATTTAGAGCTGGTCAGTTTACCCTGCGCGGAGATAGTCATCTCACAGACCATACACAGGCGGTCTACCTGCGGGTTCAGCGAACACAGGCCATTAGACAGCACTTCCGGCAGCATCGGCACAACCTGTGACGGGAAATACACCGACGTAGCGCGGCTGCGGGCTTCATCGTCCAGCGCGGTGCCGTGACGGACGTAATAGCTCACGTCGGCGATTGCCACCCACAGGCGCCAGCCACCACCACGTTTTTTCTCACAGTACACGGCGTCATCGAAGTCACGGGCATCTTCACCATCAATGGTGACCAGCGGCAGATTGCGTAAATCCACGCGACCTTTTTTCGCTTCTTCCGGCACCTGTTCGCTCAGGTCTTCGACCTGTTTGAGAACCTGTGGCGGCCAGACGTGCGGGATTTCATGGGTACGCAGGGCGATATCTACCGCCATGCTGGTGCCCATTTTATCGCCGAGGACTTCAACGATTTTACCGACCGCTTTGGTACGGCGGGTCGGACGCTGTGTCAGCTCGACCACCACCATATATCCCATGCGTGCGCCGTTAATGGCATCGGCCGGGATCAGAATATCAAAGCTCAGACGACTGTCGTCGGGTACCACAAAACCGGCACCCGCATCGGTAAAGTAACGGCCCACAATCTGGCTCATTTTAGGCACCAGAACACGCACGATGCGCGCTTCACGGCGGCCTTTACGGTCGGTTCCAACTGGTTGTGCCAGGACCACGTCACCGTGGATGCACATTTTCATTTGTTCAGCAGACAAATACACATCGTCTTTCTTCACGCCTTCCAGGCGCAGGAAACCGTAACCATCACGATGGCCGATAACCGTGCCTTTCAGCAAGTCCAGACGCTCCGGCAGCGCGTAGCACTGGCGGCGGGTAAAGACTAACTGGCCGTCACGCTCCATGGCGCGTAAACGGCGACGCAGGGCTTCCAGCGCTTCTTCTCCGGAAAGATTCAGTTCGTTACCAATTTCTTCCCGGCTGGCTGGGGTTTCACGTTTCGCGAGATGTTCCAGAATAAATTCACGGCTGGGAATAGGTGATTCGTATTTTTCTGCTTCTCGTTCCAGGAATGGATCTTGTGACATAGCGGTTCCTCCGTTGTCATCAGCAGTTTGTTGAAAGTCTTTCATTCAACAAGCAATAATTTATAGAGCGTTGAGTTGTCTTTGACCATATCGGCCAGAGTGTACTGATTCAGCTCATCAAGAAAATGTTCTACAGCAGTGTGCAGGACTTGTTTTAGTCGGCATGCAGGCGTGATGTGACAAAAGTCGCTGGCGCAATTGACCAGCGAAAGAGGTTCCAGTTCGCGCACCACGTCGCCAATGCGAATGGTCTCTGCGGGCTTGCCCAGTTTAATACCTCCGTTCTTTCCGCGAACGGCAGTGACCAGACCAGCACGGCTCAACTGATTAATGATTTTCACCATGTGGTTGCGCGATACACCGTAAACCTCGGTGACCTGCGAAATGTTGGTCATCTGATCGTCAGGCAACGAAGCCATATAAATCAACGCTCTCAAACCATAATCAGTAAAACTCGTTAACTGCACACATACCTCTGGGTAGCTATTACCCGGTCTTTCCACACCAGCAATGACAACAGGGTGAAGATGATTGTTTATTATGACACTTTGATGATAAACCAGCCGCGAACTTTGCAGCTAATCATTTAGATAGTGGATGGTTTATGGAAAGTAAACAAGTGAAGGGATTCAGAAAAAAATAAACCGGGCAATTTTGCCCGGTTATGACGTTTTTACACAATCAGCTCTGACTGTTATGCATCAAACGGGTCACGCAGAATCATCGTTTCGCTACGATCCGGGCCAGTAGAGATAATATCAACCGGCACTTCAGTCAGCTCTTCGATACGCTTGATATAGTTAAGCGCTGCCTGCGGCAGGTTTTCGACTTCTTTCACCCCAAAGGTGGTTTCGGTCCAGCCGGGCATGATTTCGTAGATTGGCTCGATACCTTCCCAGCCTTCAGCAGCCAGCGGTGTAGTCGTCATTTCACGGCCATCAGGCATGCGGTAACCGACACACAGCTTCACTTCTTTCAGACCGTCCAGCACATCCAGTTTAGTCAGACAAAAACCAGACAGGGAGTTGATCTGCACAGAGCGGCGAACCGCCACGATGTCCAGCCAGCCACAACGACGGCTACGGCCAGTGGTCGCGCCAAACTCGTTACCTTGCTTGCGCAGGAATTCGCCGGTTTCATCAAACAGTTCAGTCGGGAACGGACCTGCACCCACGCGGGTAGAGTAGGCTTTCACGATGCCGAGCACATAATCAACATAACGTGGACCAATACCTGAACCGGTAGCGACGCCGCCAGCAGTGGTGTTGGAAGAGGTTACGTACGGATAAGTCCCGTGGTCGATGTCCAGAAGCGTGCCTTGCGCGCCTTCGAACATGATCAGATCGCCACGCTTACGCGCGCCATCCAGCAGCTCAGAGACGTCAACAACCATTGCGGTCAGGATGTCGGCAATCGCCATCACATCATCCAACGTTTTCTGGAAATCAACGGCTTCTACTTTGTAGTAGTTCACCAGCTGGAAGTTATGGTATTCGATGATTTCTTTCAGCTTGATAGCGAAAGTTTCTTTGTTGAAGAGATCGCCTACGCGCAGACCGCGACGGGCTACTTTATCTTCATAAGCCGGGCCGATGCCACGACCGGTGGTGCCGATCGCTTTATCGCCACGCGCTTTTTCGCGCGCCATGTCGAGTGCGACATGATAAGGCAGGATCAGCGGGCAAGCTTCAGACAGTAACAGACGTTCGCGTACAGGGATGCCACGAGCTTCAAGTTCGCCCATTTCTTTCATCAACGCGTCAGGCGCCAGTACAACACCGTTGCCGATGATGCTGGTCACGTTTTCACGCAGAATGCCAGAAGGAATTAAATGAAGAACGGTTTTTTCACCGTTGATAACCAGAGTGTGACCGGCGTTGTGACCGCCCTGATAGCGCACAACATATTTAGCCCGTTCAGTAAGCAGGTCTACGACCTTGCCTTTCCCTTCATCACCCCATTGAGTGCCGAGTACGACGACGTTCTTACCCATCTCAAGAATCACCAGGTTGCTTAAAAAAGGATTCTAACATCTCATTCTGTGCTTTCCAGCACTTTTAGCACACGTTTGCGGGAAAAATTTTAATTGCGTGCTACCGGTCTCAGCGAGACGTGACAAGCCCGGCGTAACAAACCCTCATCCACCCAGACGACTACGCAACATGTAGTAAATTACGAAGCCTGCGACCACAAGACCCCCACCAAAACGGCGTAAAACCGTGTCCGGAAGATTCGCCAGCGAGAGGATCATTTTTCGCCATGTTTTTGGATAAAGCATCGGCCCCAGGCCTTCAAGAACCAAAACTAATGCCAGCGCCAGCCAGATTGTCGCATTCATGATGAATCGTTCTCATTACATCCCTTCCCTAAAAAGAAAGAAGGATTTCAGAAAAGACAAAAGGCCCCTGAAGGGCCTTTTGGAAATTGCAGAAGCAATTATTTATTTTTTTCAGGTGACTTCATAAAGCGGAAGAAATCGCTGTCAGGGCTTAACACCATGACGTCGTTGCCGCTCTTAAAGCTGGCCTCGTAAGCTCGCAGGCTACGGATGAATGCGTAGAAGTCAGGATCCTGGCTGAACGCATCAGCAAACAGTTTCGCCGCTTCGGCATCTCCTTCACCGCGGGTGATACGGGCAGTACGCTCTGCTTCAGCAACGGTACGGGTTCTTTCGTAATCCGCAGCAGCCTGAATTTTGGTCGCCTCTTCTTTACCCTGAGAGATGTGACGCAATGCCACCGCATTACGCTCAGCACGCATACGATCGTAAATCGCGCTGGACACTTCTTCCGGCAAGTTGATTTGTTTCAGACGTACATCCACCACTTCGATCCCCAATGCCGCCATGCTGTTCGGGTTCACCGCAGGTTGTTTACCTTTAGTTTCCTGCTCAACACGTTTTGCTGCAGAGGCAATCGCATCATCGGCTTCGGTGGTCGCTTCAGGCTCATCGCCTACGCTACCGGTGTTCAGGGCATCACGCACATCCAGCGTCAGACGGCCACGGGAATCGGTCACGATATCTTTCACATCAAGACGACCAATTTCAGAACGCAGACGGTCACTGAATTTACGTTTCAGCAGAATTTCTGCCTGAGATACATCACCACCGCCTGTTGCCAGGTAGTAGCGGCTGAAATCACTGATACGCCATTTCAGGTAAGAATCGACGATTAAGTCTTTCTTCTCGCTGGTGACGAAGCGGTCAGCCTGGTTATCCATGGTCTGGATACGCGCGTCGAGCATTTTAATGGATTCCACGAATGGAACTTTAAAATGCAGGCCCGGCGCATACACCAGCGGTTTATTATCGCTGTCACGCAGGACTTTACCAAAGCGCAGCACAATACCGCGCTGACCTTCCTGAACAACAAACAGTGAAGCATAAAGCGCCACCAGCACCACAACGACGATAAGTAAAAATGACTTACGCATTGTTATTCTCTCCCTACGCGAAGTGTATCGTCACGCTGTGCATTTGCACGGCGCTGGTCCATGACACTGCCAGACGAACGGGAACTGCTGTTATCGGCACTGCTTTTACTGTTACTGCTGGTTAAACCTGGAACGGAAGGCAACAAACCTGTTTCATCATTTTTGCTGGTGTCGTTGGCTGCTGCGTTATTTCCACGCAGCATTTGATCCAGCGGCAAGACCATCAGGTTATTCCCTTTATCACTCACCAGCACTTTACGGGTGTGGCTGAGGACTTTTTCCATGGTTTCGATATACAGACGCTCGCGGGTAATTTCCGGCGCGGCTTTATATTCAGGTAACAGTTTGGAGAAACGGGCCACTTCACCCTGCGCTTCCAGAACCGTACGATCTTTATAGGCTTTAGCATCTTCCAGTAAGCGCTGTGCTTCACCGTTTGCCAGAGGCTGAATCTGGTTCGCGTAAGCTTCTGCTTCACGAATAGACTGTTGTTCTCTTTCACGGGCGGCGATCGCGTTATCGAAGGAAGCTTTCACTTCTTCCGGCGGACGCGCGGTCTGGAAGTTGACGTCCTGAATGGTAATACCCATTTTGTACGGACGAATAGTTTCTTCCAGTACACGCTGGGTATCGCTACGCACGGTAGTACGGCCTTCCGTCAGGATTTTATCCATCGTGTATTTGCCGATAACGCCACGTAATGCGCTGTCAGTCGCCTGGCTCAGGCTGTCGTCAGGGTTGGCGACGCTGAACAGATAAGCTTCAGGATCCGTCACGCGATACTGCACGTTCATTTCAACGCGCACAACGTTCTCATCAGACGTCAGCATTACACCAGACGCAGCAAGTTCACGTACCGATTCTACGTTTACTGCACGAACTTGATCGATGAAGGTCGGTTTCCAGTTCAGGCCAGGCTCAACCAGATGGCTGAACTTACCAAAACGGGTCACAACGCCACGCTCGGCTTCTTTAATGGTATAGAAACCCGTTGCTGCCCAGATCACCACCACCGCTGCGACCGCGATGCCAACAATCCGGCCACCACTCATCCCATGACCGGAACCCGTTGGTGCGCCATTGTTGCTGTTATTGTTGTTGCCTGAACCTTTTCCACCGAAGCCCCCCAGCTTTTTGCTGAGTTTACGGAAGATATCATCCAGATCAGGTGGCCCCTGATTGCGGCCGCCTTTGTTGTCGTTATTTCCACCAGAATTTCCACCAGAGTTGCCGCTATTATTATTGCTGCTGCCCCAGGGGTCGCGGTCCTGTCCGTTATTACCGGGCTGATTCCACGCCATGTTATAGCTCCATTATTCTATGATTGGTGTTCTTCAGGCCAAATCAGACAGACTCTGGTTGCGGACATAGCTTTCCAGTTCCTGCTCTTGTTTGCAGAGGCGACGCCAGTCAACGATGGGCATTCGCACCATCAGACCAATACTGCCATCCTCTTCAATCCATTCTTTTTCAATGGCCTGAAGCTGGTAAAAACGGCTACGAAGTCGGCCTGCTTCCGGCGGTAAGCACAATTCATGCTGCGCAATCTCGCCAGAGAGTCGCTCCGTTAATGCCTGGAAAAGCAACGGAATACCTTCACCTGTCACGGCTGAGAGCCAGACCCTGACCGGCAAATTCTCCTCGTTGCGGTCGATACGCGGAACAAAGTCATCCAGCATATCTATTTTGTTCATCACTAACAGCGCAGGAATTTCATCTGCTTCGATCTCTGCCAGCACCGTATTCACCGCGTCAATATTTTCCTGAACACGGATGTCCGCTGCATCAATCACATGGAGTAACAGAGATGCCTGTCGGGTTTCCTGCAACGTTGCTTTAAAAGCCGCAACCAAATCATGGGGCAGGTGACGAATAAACCCTACGGTGTCCGCCAAAACCGTCTCCCCGACATCTGCCACTATAATACGGCGCAGCGTAGGATCCAGCGTAGCAAACAACTGATTGGCCACGTAGACATCGGCCTGAGTAATACGGTTAAAGAGTGTGGATTTCCCGGCGTTGGTATACCCAACCAAAGACACCGTCGGAATATCCGCACGAACGCGTGAACGACGCCCCTGTTCACGCTGCTTAGCCACTTTTTCAAGACGGCTGAGGATCAAAGTGATTCTGTCCCGCAACAAACGGCGGTCAGTTTCGAGCTGGGTTTCACCTGGGCCACGCGCGCCAATGCCGCCGCCCTGCCGCTCAAGGTGCGTCCAGCCGCGAACCAGTCGGGTAGCAATGTGGCGTAATTGCGCCAGTTCTACTTGTAACTTACCTTCATGTGTTCGGGCCCGCTGGGCAAAAATATCTAATATCAATCCGGTGCGGTCGACAACTCGACATTCGCATAAGGCTTCCAGGTTTCTTTCCTGGCCGGGAGACAAGGCGTGATCAAACAGGATGACAGAGGCGCCCGTTGCTTTGACGGCATCTGCGATTTCTTGGGCCTTTCCTTCACCGACAAAGTATTTTGGGTGCGGTGCCTTGCGGCTCCCGGTGACGACTTGCAACGCCTCTACACCTGCAGAAGATACCAGCGATTCAAATTCGCTCAGGTCTTCCGTGTCTTTGTCCTGCGAGAAATAGATATGAACCAGTACGGCCTGCTCACCGGCTTCATAACGGTCAAACAAGCTTGCGACCTCTCATTTGGGAAAAATTCGCCAGCCGGGGGTGCATAAGCATAATCGGAATACTTATGAACCCCTTCGTGGTTGACCAACGTTGCGCTTTATTCAGCGTCATCGTTTTCCTGCTGCGGCTGTTGCGCAGACGGAGTGCTACCTTGGTGATAATTGTTGGTGCTGCCCGAACCTGGATTATTGCTATGGTGTGACACCGGGCGGGAAGGCACTACGGTGGAGATAGCGTGTTTATACACCATCTGGCTAACCGTATTTTTTAACAGAATGACAAACTGGTCAAAAGACTCAATCTGGCCTTGCAGCTTAATACCATTCACCAAGTAAATAGAAACCGGAACACGTTCACGACGCAATGCGTTCAGGAACGGATCTTGCAAAGATTGCCCCTTAGCCATTCTATCTTTTCCTTATTAGTTTGTTGTTTGTAACTTTGAGCCTATCGGCTCGAAAATAAATCACATAAAAAATTTGCGCGCTGAGTACTGATCAATTGTACACAATCACCCAACCTATGCACTAACAACCTGAATTACACGGTTTAAGGCCTCTTCTGGCTTCTCAGAATCGAGCCATTCGACACTCTCCCAACCTCGCAACCAGGTCATCTGACGTTTGGCCAGCTGTCGTGTCGCGCAAACACCACGATAAACCATTTCATCGTAATCGAATTCACCAGACAAATATGACCACATCTGGCGATAACCCACACAACGAATGGAAGGCAAATCTGTATGCAAATCGCCCCGGGCTATCAGCGTTCTGACTTCGTCTTCAAAACCATTGGACAACATCTGACTAAAACGTTCCTCGATCCGCGCATGTAATAATTCCCGGCGGGTCGGCGCAATCGCAAACTGATGTACGCGATAGGGTAATGTTTCACCCGAAATTTTAGTCAGTTCCGTTAAAGTTTTACCCGAAATAAAAAAAACTTCCAGTGCTCTGGACAGTCTCTGCGGATCATTCGGATGAATTCGCATAGCCGCAACGGGATCTATTTTGCGCAACTGGTCATGTAACGCCTCCCAACCCTGTTCTGCAGCCTGCTTTTCGATACGCTCGCGCACGACAGGATCAGCAGGTGGCAAAGGGGAAAGACCTTCAAGCAATGCCTTGAAATAAAGCATAGTCCCACCTACCAATAACGGGATCTTATTGCGCGAGGTTATTTCTGCCATTTCGCGTAATGCGTCTCGACGAAAGTCAGCCGCCGAATAAGCCACCGTCGGGTCAAGAATATTAATCAACCGGTGCGGTGCTTCAGCCAGCTCTTCTGCCGTGGGTTTCGCCGTGCCAATATCCATCCCGCGATAAATCAGGGCGGAATCGACACTGATAAGCTCGACAGGCAGGTGTTTCAGCAGCGACATCGCCAATGCTGTTTTACCTGAGGCGGTCGGCCCCATAATAAAGATTGCCGGGGGAAGTGCGTTGTTTTCAGAATCAGTCATGCTTAAAAGCCGCCAGCGCGGACTGTAAATCAAGAGGTTGCAGAAGGCCGGACGGGGGCGATTTCACCAATTGCGGGCAAAGACGCTCAACATCCGTGAGTAATTGTATGGCTTGCGAAATCGTCCAGACCTCATGCTCGCAGCCGCAGTGGCGGGCAAACCACATAGCTACCGCATCAGAAGTCACCTCCTGCTGAACAGCAAGGTAACCTAACAGATCAGGTATCAACTTTTGTAAATTTTGTTGGCGTAATGGTAAAGGTACCGCGCGAACCGTCACACGCTGTGACTCACTGAGCATTTCTAAACCAAAATGCTGTAATAACGCCTGATGGCGCGCCAGCACGGCGGTCTCTTCTTTCTGCATTGTCAGCTTCAGCGGAATTAATAACGGCTGCGGCCGCAATCCTTCTTCGGGTGGTGTCAGCTGCGCCCATTTCAGCCAGCGATCGGCCACCGGTAACGCCAGCAACACCAGTTGTTTGCCGCGCTCAAGTAACGCATATTCCGCGGAACATACCGTCAGAACGCGCCCGAAACTCTGGCTGTGCGATTCCAGCGCCGGTTCCGTCAGTGTACGGGCCACTGAAACGGCGGGCTTAGCGGGCTGTGCCACAGCAGGTGCCGGTTCCTGTAAGGAAAACGACTCCGGCGCGGGCTGCAACAAACGTCCGTAAGCTTTGCTTTCTGAAGGATTGTAAGCAGGTTCCGTGCTGCGATAAGCAGATTCACGTGGCTGGCTGGCGCGGGCAGTTTGAGGAAACACATTTTCGCGCGGGGAATTGTTTTCCCGCGATGCCGGCACTTTGCGTTCTGCCGGCTGCGAGAAATGATTGCCACCCGCCGCCTGACGATTTTCCTGCTGCCAGCGCGGCGTATCTTCCTGAAGCTGTGGCTCGTCAAGAACGGGTGCCCCGGCCTGCTGCAATACGGACATCACCGCCTGATAAATAAAATCATGTACCAGCCGCGACTGATGGAAACGCACCTCGTGTTTTGCCGGATGCACATTCACATCCACCTGATGCGGATCGACATCCAGATAAAGCACATACGCGGGCTGCTGATCATCTTTGAGCTGATCCTGATACGCCTGGCGGATCGCGTGATTAATCAGGCGATCTTTCATCATGCGGTTGTTCACATAGCAATACTGCATATCTGTCAGACTGCGCGAACCCGCCGGATCGGCGACCCAGCCACGGATCGCCAGATCACCGTGGCTCCATTCCACTTCCAGTGCGTGCTCGACAAACGCCGGGCTACAAATACTGGCCAGACGGCGGGAGAACTGTGAACGGTCTTTCACCGCGCGATACTGACGGATGAGTTTGCCGTTGTGGCTGAGATTGACGGAAACGTCAAAGCGCGCCAGCGCAATTCGCCGGACAACTTCATCGATATGGGTGAATTCGGTTTTCTCAGTACGCATGAATTTACGGCGGGCGGGCGTATTGTAAAACAGATCCAGCACTTCAACCGTCGAGCCTTGCGGATGCGCCGCCGGTTTGATCGTCACCGCCATATCCCGTCCTTCGGCATAGGCCTGCCAGGCTTCATTCTGCTCTGCGGTGCGCGATGTCAGAATCAGGCGCGATACCGAGCTGATACTGGCCAGCGCTTCGCCACGAAATCCGAGGCTCAGGATTGCTTCCAGATCATCAAGACAGGTGATTTTACTGGTGGCATGACGTGCCAGCGCCAGCGCCAGATCGTCTTTGCCAATCCCGCAGCCGTTGTCGCGAATGCGGATAAGCTTGGCGCCACCGCGATCGATATCAATATCAATACGCGTCGCGCCCGCATCAAGGCTGTTTTCCACCAGTTCCTTCACCACGGAAGCCGGTCTTTCGACAACTTCGCCCGCTGCTATCTGGTTAGCAAGTTGCGGCGGCAGTACCTTGATCGGCATAGCGGCTCCTGTGGCAGACGGTTATTCCCGCCTATGACTGTGGAATAGTTAAGGTTTGGCCGAGCTGTACCTCGCCAGACTTCATATGATTTGCGGTTCTGATGTCGTTCATGCTGACACCATATTTACTGGCGATCGCCGACAGCGTATCGCCGCGTTTCACTTTATGTTTCGCGGGTTTCTTCGCCGTTTTTGCTGTCGAATCCGGTGCTGCGGCTATTGAAGATGTGCGGGTTCCCGCAGGGACTTTCAATCGCTGGCCGACCCAGACGCCGTCTTTTTTCAACTTATTGAGGTCGCGCAGTGCCGCATTTGTCGTGCCATAGCTGTTCGCGATCCCGGTCAGGGTTTCACCCCGTG
Organism: Rahnella sp. RcJ3; assembly: GCF_009498575.1. Taxonomy (NCBI): domain Bacteria; kingdom Pseudomonadati; phylum Pseudomonadota; class Gammaproteobacteria; order Enterobacterales; family Yersiniaceae; genus Rahnella; species Rahnella sp. RcJ3. The sequence goes on along the minus strand of NZ_QSNX01000018.1, from coordinate 47,588 downwards.
TCACTTTATGGATCTGCGTGGCACCGGCTGCCCCGGCAGTCACTTCAATCGGACCTGGCTGACTCACGGCAGAGCGGGTTGTCGCACTACTGTCTGCCGCCGCTGCTGATGAGGCCAGCAGCGGACGGTTTTCGACCTTTGGGCCGTTTTGTATCGGATGCGACTGGAAATAATTACGCAGGCCGATGTGGATAGCCCTCGCAATTTTATCCTGGTACGCGCTGCTGCCCAGCAGCCGCTCCTCAGTTGAATTACTGATAAAGCCGGTTTCCACCAGCAGGGAAGGAATATCCGGCGAACGCAACACGCCTAAACTGGCGTGCTCAGGCTTCGCTTTATGCAAAGAGCCAACGGATCGCAGTTCGCGCAGAACACGGGTCGCGACGTCATAACCCACACGTTGTGAATGACCGAACTGTAAATCCAGCACTGCCTGACTGAGATACGGGTCTGAAGCGGTATTCGCCAGCACATCCCCGGCGCCGCCGAGCAGTTCTGATTGTTTCTCGTGCTGCTCCAGCCAGTTACCCATTTCGCTGTTAGCACGACGGTTCGACAGCACCCAGACTGATGCACCACGCGCGCTGCGGCTTGGCGCGGCATCTGCGTGAATGGAAACCAGCACATTAGCGTTTTTCTTACGCGCCACATCGGAACGTCCCATGACGGAAATAAAGTAATCACCGTCGCGGGTCAAGACCGGCTGGAACATCGGGTCGGCATTCAGAATCGCCTGTAATTTACGGGCGATAGAGATGGTGACATTTTTTTCTTTCAGCCCGCCCGCGCCAATTGCGCCAGGATCCTGCCCGCCATGACCGGCGTCAATCGCGACAATTATCCTGCTGTCACTGGTCGACACGGTAGAAGAGCGTGAGTTATCCGGCGCCACCGTAGTAGCTACGACTTTAGTCTGATCATTGGTAAACGGGTTTGATTTTTCGGAAGGCGTAATCATTTTGCCCGCATTTGGCGATGGCGTGTTGGTCGCCACGGCAACCGGTGCACGCTGACGTGCCGGAGCAGAGGCGTTCATGGTCAGCACCACGGTGTACTGGCCGCCGTCTTTTTGTTTAGTGGCGTTGGTTCTGACTTTCTGATTCAGTTCAAATACCAGACGCTGACTCTGCGCATTGGGCGGCGTACTGGCACGCACACGCGTCACCAGATTCTGACCGTTGAAATTCAACGGCAAGCCTTTCATCACGCCGTCCTGACGGATATCCATCACTACGCGTTCAGGGTTGTGCAGAGGGAAAAAAGAGTAATCCGGTGAGCCATCAAATGTAATCGTAACGGTAGATTGCGTGGCACCGTTGGAAACATTGATGTTTTTCATGCCTGCTGCAAAAACCGGTGAGGCGAGCACAGCAAACAATATCAGCGTCGATAACAACATCGCGGCTGAAATATAAAGAGAGGTAAAACGTGAGTTCATCGCGTGATCATCCTTGCTGTTGAACACGATGCAGCAATTTTATGCCAGATTCAGAAACCGCCACCAGCTTCGCGGTGCGACCGGTCAGGGAATAATCCAGCGTCAGTTCAATATCCGGTTCTGGCAACACACCTGCCCCCTGCTGTGGCCATTCCACCAGACAAATAGCGTCCTGTGCGAAATAATCGCGGATCCCCATAAACTCCAGTTCTTCCGGATCAGCAAGGCGATATAAATCAAAATGATACACGGCAATCTTTTCCAGCTGATAAGGCTCGACCAGTGTGTAGGTCGGGCTTTTCACATTGCCCTGATGCCCTAATGCCTGAAGAAATCCCCGGCTAAAGGTTGTTTTACCGGCTCCCAGATCGCCATAAAGATGGATAACCGTTGAACCTTCACAGGCTTTCGCCAGGGAAGCACCTAGTTGCAACGTTGCCGCTTCGTCGGGTAAAGAGATATTAAGTTGATTCATTCAGTGATATCTATTTCTTCAGGTCTGGATTAACTAACGGGGCAATCACCGCTAAAAGATCAGTTGCCAGCATACCGCGAGTTCCCTGCCGGTGGGCAATTTCGTCTGCGGCAGCACCATGCACTACTGAGCCCGCGCAGGCCGCATCATAACTATTCAGTTTCTGAGCCAGCAGGCCGCCGATAATACCAGAAAGTACGTCGCCCATGCCGCCGGATGCCATACCGGCATTGCCGACATCCGCGACCGCCATCTCGCCACGCTCACTGGCAATCAGAGTGCCGGCACCTTTGAGCACCACCACGCCGCCATATCGCTCCGTGAGTTTCTTCGCTGAAAGTAAGCGGTCACTTTCAATTTCGTTCACGCTGCAACCTAACAAACGTGCCGCTTCGCCCGGATGGGGCGTCAGCACACGATTTTGCCGTTTCCGCGGATTGATTGCCAGCAGGTTAAGCGCATCAGCGTCCCATAAGGCCGGTTTATCCCAATTTTCTGCGCGTTCTACCGCCTGTTTGCCCCATTCTTTCTGACCCAGACCGGGACCGATGACTAACACATCCGCCCATTCAAGCCCTTCATCGAGCGACTCTGCGGTGAGTTCCTGCACCATCAGCTCAGGTCTCGCGGTCAGTAACGGTCCGGCATGTTCTTTGTGAGTGAGTACTCGCACCAGCCCGGCTCCACTACGCAACGCGGCTTCCGAAGCCATGCGGATCGCCCCCGCAAAACCGGTATCGCCGCCCACTACCAGCAAACGCCCGTGTTCGCCCTTGTGAGAACAAGGGCGACGCGGGTGCAGCCATGCGCCTAATTGTGACGCATCCAGCCGTTGTAAGGGAGCAAGATGCCCGCCCAGCCAGCTTTCCAGCCCCAGCGCATCGCAGTGTAATTTGCCGGTGTAGTCGCGCGCCTGCCCGGTCAGTAAACCGGGTTTCAGGGCGATGAAACTGATCGTATGCGTGGCGTGAACCGCCTTCCCCGCAGTCTGACCTGTTTGCGCATCAAGACCGGAAGGGATATCTAAAGAGATGACAGGCAAAGACGCCGAGTTCATGGCTTCAATCAGCCCGTCATAAGGTGCTCGCGGCGCGGAAGATAAACCGGTGCCAAGCAAACCATCGATAATCAGATCAGCGTCCTGCGGCCATGCAAAGTCCGCAGGGTTAACCGTGCCGCCGCTTTTCAGCCAATCCTGCCGCGCTGTTTCTGCCTCTTCTGGCAGCGGCTTGCTGCCTGCCACGGCCAGCAGCGTCACGCTTATGCCTGCAGTTTTCGCCAGACGCGCAACTTCAAAACCGTCGCCACCGTTATTACCGTGGCCACACAAAATCAGCCAGTGGCGGGTTTGCGGAAACTCACGCTGCGCCAGTAAAAAAGCGGCTTTTGCCGCACGTTGCATCAGTGTAAACAGAGAAATCCCCGTTTCCTGCGCCGCCTGGCGTTCAGCCTGTCGCAGCCAGTCAGCAGAAAACACAGAATGTGGTAAACTCGCCTCGTTTCGTTTTTCACGTTGGTTCGTCATGACACTCCCTCTCGATCTCGTTCAACTGGCTCAACATATCAAGCAATGGGGCCAATCGCTAGGCTTCCAGCAGGTTGGCATCTGCGATACAGACTTATCTGCCGAAGAGCCTAAACTGCAAGACTGGCTTGATAAACAATATCATGGCGAGATGGAATGGATGGCGCGCCACGGCATGTTACGCGCACGGCCGCATGAACTTCTGCCCGGCACATTGCGGGTGATCAGCGTGCGCATGAATTATTTACCCGCCAAAGCGGCCTTTGCCAAAATCCTGAATAATCCGCAACTCGGCTACGTCAGCCGCTATGCCCTTGGACGTGACTATCACAAAGTCTTGCGCCAGCGTCTGAAAAAACTCGGCGATATGATTCAGGCGCATTGTACTGAACACGCTGATCAGACCGTCACCTTTCGCCCTTTTGTCGATTCCGCCCCCGTGATGGAACGCCCGCTGGCGGAGAAAGCCGGTCTTGGCTGGGTTGGTAAACACTCACTCATTCTTAACCGTGAATCCGGTTCATGGTTCTTTCTTGGCGAACTACTGATTGATTTGCCCCTGCCTGTCGATCAGCCGCAGGAAGAGAAATGCGGAAAGTGCGTAGCCTGCATCACCACTTGCCCGACCGGTGCCATTGTTGCGCCTTATACCGTCGATGCCCGCCGCTGTATTTCCTATCTGACCATTGAGCTGGAAGGCGCAATACCGGAAGAATTCCGCGCGCTGATGGGTAACCGTATCTACGGCTGCGATGATTGCCAGCTGATTTGCCCCTGGAATCGCTATTCGCAACTGACGGATGAAGAAGATTTCAGCCCGCGCGCCGCGCTGCATGCACCAGAGCTGATTGAATTGTTTAGCTGGGCGGAAGAAAAATTTTTGCGTATCACGGAAGGTTCGCCGATCCGGCGTATCGGACATCTGCGCTGGCTGCGCAATATTGCAGTGGCGCTGGGCAATGCGCCCTATTCGGAAGACGTGCTTAATGCCTTACAGTCGCGGGAAGGGGAAAATGCGTTGCTGGATGAACATATCAGTTGGGCAATCGCACAGCAGACAGAAAGAAGGAATGAACATCGGATAGAAGTGCAAACTTCACAGCAAAAACGCCTGATCCGCGCAGTGGAAAAGGGTTTGCCAAGGGATGCATAACCATTCCCCAAAGCAATGCATGAGAAAAGCGATATTTTCTGTGCATAAAAATAAAAATGCTTTGCCAATCAAGTGCAAAAAAAAGAGCAAGTGATCGTCATAACGTTTCTTTATAAATTTATATTGATTTAAATCAACAAGTTATATTTTGGCAATATGGCGGGCGCAAAAAACAGACAGTGTAAAAAAACAACTAAACCTGTGGATAAGTCTGTTTAAAACATTACTACAAATCGTGTAATGATCACGTCATTTATGCACAGAAAATGCAGGAAGAAAGCGTTAAGAAATGATTTTGAACTGAAGAAGAAAACTGGAGCGGGAAACGAGACTCGAACTCGCGACCCCGACCTTGGCAAGGTCGTGCTCTACCAACTGAGCTATTCCCGCATTGAGATGTCTGACATCTGCTGTACTGGCATTTGCTATAAATGCACAGCCTTTGAAAC